>CAYUKW010000022.1:0-9145 GCA_964445395.1 uncultured Candidatus Saccharibacteria bacterium | reverse complement strand
CAGCGTTCATCCTGGACCAGGATCAAATCCTCTTAATTAAACTTGATTGCAGGGAACCCTCGAACGAGTTTCATGCAATCAAATTCTTATGGGACAACTAGAAAATTTTCATTCTCCAATTTTTGGATCCTTATCTTTTTATAACTCTAAATTTGGACTCGCTCATCTGAACATTTCAGATAAGCAATATGTAATTCACTAATTACTAATTTTTCTCGTAATCTCTTCATCGAGAGATTACCGGAATTTTCAAGCTCGCGAGTATTTCTAATGAAAGAAATACACCCGTCCCGATGCCCTTGTCTTTCCGCCAGCTGGCGGACAACGAAATCGGGACGGATGTACTTGAATTCTCTATTCGGTTTTATATTTAAGCAGAATCAACGGCGCTTAAATTTACCTATGAATAATAATCTGTCTCCATTCTAAAGTCAATAGCCGGAAAAATGCGGGTTAAGATTGCTTCTTTTCAGCCTTCGGCGCCTTGGTTCCCATATCCAATTCCCCTATTTTTCTGAATGAGCCTTTGCCGAATGTATCCTCAATCAATCTTCCTACCGGCAGCATATTGCCGGTCACATAGGCTTTGGCAAAAACATCAAACACTTCGTCCTTATCCTTAAATTCTTCCTTGTGCGACTTCCAGACCTTATCGATCAAGGAATTTAACATTCTCCGCTGTTTTTTATACGTAAGAGTCTTTGTATTAATTTTCACTTTCGGCTCGCCCGATTCCGGCTCATTTTCTTCGGCCGGCGCGCCGGTGATTTCAACTTCAGCATGGACGGTATCTCCGGTGAAAAGCGGTTTGCCGCTCTTACTTAGAGCGCCAGGATATCTGTTCACTATTTTCTGAGTTCTCTCCATCTCATCCTTGAATATCGGGTGAACGCTCAATGCGCCTAGCATGCTCTTCAGAATTCTTTTATTCAGCTCTTCGGTTATCGCTTCGTTCAATTCAGTGAAATACATCCGCGCGCCATCCCGCGACTTGATTACAAAACCTCCGCGATAATCACTGAGGGTCGGTTTTTCTTCCGGATTTTTAGATTTTTCGGATCCTGCAGCCACCTTGATCTGCAGCGCGTTATACGCCTTAAAATGGATCATCTCATGAATCACATTGGCAAGATCATGCAATTTGGAGATCTGAGTATCTTGTATGATAATTCCCTGCAACAGAGCGCTGTACGCCCCGAGCGAATTTTTCCCGCGTATCCATCTGTCTTCCGGAATTATATGGATGTTTTTCGCCGGTATATCAAAATCGTCCAGCCCGAATTTTCTGAGGAGCGCGTTCGTCGCCTCATTGGCGATTGAAATCATCTCCAGGTCTTCTCCGGTTTTTTCCCGCTCTCTTCCTTTCAAAGATTCAAAAACTTGCTTGTCAAAAATTTTCGCCCTGTCCTTCAAAACTTCTGCCTTCAATTCCGGCGAAGCGCCTGCAACGTCTTTGATTGAAGATTTCGGCCGTTCGAATTTCATATTCATCATTTAAGCATTGAATCATGTGTGATTCAACGGCCAAGCTGTGCCCATGTCATTCTGAGCAAAGCGAAGAATCTCCATATTATAAAAAACTGAGATCCTTCACTGCGTTCAGGATGACAAAAATTCGCATTTCAAAAATGAAAAAACCAGCCGTAGCTGGTCATGAATCCGACAAAGTTCAACCGCATCAGAGCCGCACGACTTCGGTGCGGAGCAATTGAAAATTTCTTACCAATCTTGTTACCGTTATCCTCTTCTTTGCTTTCAAAAATTCTTTTTTCGCTGCGCGCAGTGTTTCCGCTTTCAGATTCTCTTCGCGCGAAAACCAATACATTTCCGGCTTCCCGGTTTCTGACGCCGAAGCGTCCATCCGGATCATATATTCATAAAATATCCTGAATGATACAAAGTTGTTCTTTTTTCGGCCGTTCGCCATCCATTCCTCTTTCAAAAAACATTACCGAAAGCATATCCGTTACCGCTGCATTCGTCAAATAAAATAAAAAGCCGATATGATATCGGCTTATGTCTTGAGCACATTTACGGTCACCAGAATCTCGGTGCCGCTATTCGTCACCACCACGGCGATGAACTTCTCTTCCTTCTGCAGCATGACCGAACACCTCAGCGATTCGTTCACAAACCGATATCCCTGCCGAATATAGTGTTCCTTGATCACGCGGAAAATATCGGCGCAGGAAACCGGCTGCGCGACCCGCAGCGCAAAATCCTCTTCCCGATCTTCATCATCGGCATTGTCCATGCTGCGCATCGCCGCAAATTCCTTTATCCGGGAATCGCGGAAGTGGCTTATATTCCAATAGTCTCCAATCTGCCCGTTCAATGCCTTGGCAAGATGCGCGGCCAGAGAATTTTCACCTTTCAGCAGCAAACTTACGAAATATTTCTCCAGCTCTTCCGCCTCCGGTCCGGTAAGTTTGGTAAACTGTCCGGCGATTTCCGCCTCGCTCAAAAGAAGATCGGACTCCGTTTCGAGCTTCGGATCTTTCTGCATCTCCCGGGCAGAGTACACCAAATCCTCCATGCCCGCTTCATAGGTCCAATCTTTTCTGATTCTTAAGAAATTGAGGAGTGTGGCCGCGACTTTTCGCTGCCATGCCGGCTTCAAAAGCAATACCTGCTCGGTCAAACTCACCATCTGCGCGACTCTGCCCGTCATTAGAATCTCAAGGTTCTGATACTATCGATAGAATACCTGCTTTGGGCTGAATTGTCAAAATAAAAAACCCCGCAATGCGGGGCTGTCATTCGCACGTTTCCTGAAGCAATCTCCGCTTCTTGCCGTCGGGGTTTACCTGCCATATCCTGCAAAGCGGGACTTCTTCATTTGGACTGTATTTTTCATAAAATTCCTGGCTGACATCGACGTAGCTCTCGAAATCTTCATAGCTGACAACGAAGTACCGGCTATTACTGCCATGAGATGTGATATGGCGCTGTTTGTCTTTCAAAATCGCCATTACTGTTTCTTCCCGGACAGTCGTCCACCGGCTGTCTTCATATGCCATATAAAATACAAAGAGAATGATGGAGGCAAATACCGCTACGGCAAGAGCGCCGAATAAATAATCAGCCCAAGTGTCCTTTCCCGCCACTTTTCTTTCAGTGTTATCAGGGCGATCGTCGTCATGACGCATTTGTCCGAACATCAGGTACCCTCTCAAAGTGCCAGCTAAGGAAATACTATACCCGGATTATCGGCTTGTCAAAATAAAAAACCTGGCGTAAGGCCAGGAAATTTTCTTTACCGACGAAGGCTTTTCAATCCTTCGCGACTTATCAATACATCAACTTCAGCAGCGCTCCAGAGCAAAGTGCCGCCAACGGCCCGCACCTCGACCATATCCTCGTCCCGGAGATATTTCCAGAAAATGACATGGCTTCCGCCAGCAACGGGGGTAAAATATAACTGTTGCTTCTCATCGATACATTTGGCCCATCTTCCTCCGTGATTATTCTCCAGCACTCCTCCTCCTATCAGATTAACGAACTCCATGAGCGCAAAGACTTGTTCAAACCTATTACGATGCACCAATGTGGCTATCGCGTCAGTGGTCCAGACCACTCTTGTATTTGCAGTGAACATGGAAATTCTCTGTTATTCAAAGATACTCTCTCCAGAATAGAGATACTGCCAGACTCTTGTCAACAAATAATAATCGTGTATAATACTACTATTATGAAACCAGATATCCATCCGAAGTATTTCCCGAAAGCGAAAGTCACCTGCGCGTGCGGCGCGGTTTTTCAGCTCGGCCTGACGAAGCCGGAGATCCAGGTTGAAATCTGCTCCAACTGCCATCCATTCTATACCGGCAAGGAAAACCTCATCGACACCGCCGGAAAAGTGGAAAAGTTCAAGTCCCGCCGGGAAAAGGCTGCGGCCAAACCAAAAGCTCCGAAAAAAGTCCGCGTCGCGAAGAATAAGAGGTCTTAAGTCATCGGATAAAAGCCCGTCCGGCGCACTGCCGCGGGCTTTTATTATTGCAATCATGGAAAACTCAATCATACAAAAAGTTATTCTGGAGATACGGGGCGGGACAGGCGGAGACGAAGCGGCTATTTTCGCCGGAGATCTGGCGCGCATGTATCAGCGCTTTTCCGCGACCCGGGGATGGAAATTCTCGATTCTGGACACCAGTCCGGGCACGCTCGGGGGCTACAAGACCTTCATCAGCAGAATCGAGGGCCAGGGATGCTATGACGCGTTCAAGAATGAATCCGGCGTGCATCGCGTCCAGCGCGTGCCGAAAACGGAAAAAGCCGGCAGAGTGCATACCTCCACCGCGACCGTCGCCGTGCTTCCGGTGGTGGAACCGAAAGAAGTGAATCTGAATATGGGCGACCTGGAAGTCACTTTTTCCCGCGCCGGCGGACCGGGCGGACAGAATGTGAATAAAGTGGAAAGCGCAGTCCGCATCGTCCATAAACCGACCGGCCTCGTCGTGTCATGCCGGGAAGAGCGGACGCAGCACGCCAACCGCGAACGCTGCATGGAAGTGCTGCGGGCGAAACTGTTTGAGCTGCAGCGCAGCAAAGAATTCGGTGACGTGGATTCCAACCGGCGGGAACAAGTCGGCACCGCCGACAGATCGGAAAAGATACGGACGTATAATTTCCCCGACGACCGGATCACCGATCATCGCTTCAACATCAAAGTCCACAACGTGGAAGAAGTTCTGGAAGGAAACTTTGACGCGATCTTGAAGAAGATCAATAAGGTACAATAGGTACGGCAATGTCGTCATTCTGAGCGAAGTGAAGGATCTCTGACATTAGATCCTTCGGCTACGCCTCAGGATGACAGAATGGAGCTACTAGCTTCCCGATACTAAGAATCCAAAATATCGATATCGTCCTGGAAGCCCTGCGCCCGGTCGGCGACGCGATAGCCATATCTTCCGACGCTCATGTAGTTCTTCCAATTGCCGCCCGCATAATACTTTGCCGCGGCACAGCTTTCCTGGGAAAAAAGAGTCTTATAGATCGACTGACAACTCCCAAGACCATCATCCAGATATAATGCAGTTCCCGTGAACGCATCCAGATTATTGAACGGCGATGCCGGATTTCCGCCGGTTATGGAAGTGATGCGGTTTTTATACAGATCCCATGTGCTCGGCATGAATTGCGCCGGACCCATCGCTCCGCCGTACGTCCCATCCGAAGGAATTGGGCAAGATACCGGAGTATTATTCGGATCCATGCCAAGCGCCGACATCAGCGCAAGAAAAAGCGGCTTTTGTTTATTCGCCATTGCTGTTCCGCTGTCATTATTTTTAGGCGTATTATAATAACATTTTCCTAAGTTAGCACCAATTACGGTGTCCACTGAAGATTCCTGGGTAAGTACAGCGAGTATCAGCGCAGCGCGTACACCGATCGCCTTTTCAGCCACCTGGGCAATCTTCACCGCGTCGGGGAACGGTAACTCTCCACCCCCCAGAAATCTGAAAATCTGGTTCCGTATGTCGGCGGCGGATTTTTGTTTTTTTGCGATACTTTCCAGCGTTGATGCCACATTGGCCTTTGTCGTATTCAGAAGAGTGGCCTTTTCGCTTTTTGCCACGGCAATCGCCGCCTTCTGCGAATCCTGATACGCCTTCAGCTGCTGCGCGTCGGTTTTCTTGAGCGCCAAAGCGTCTTTCTCGCTCAACAGCTCATCGCGCAGATTGATGACTTTTTCCAGCGTGCCGCGGAGACTTTCCTGCAGATTACTGAGATCGACGACATCGCCGAAAAAATCGGAAAGCTTCGGACTGCGCAGAAGCACTTCCAGCGTGCTCAGATTCTCGCTGGAATAGATGTCCTGTATCGCCCGCGTCAGCGTTTCCTTATTCAGATCCATTTTTTGCTGCGTCGTCAGTATCTGGCTCTGATTATCCGAAATATCATTATTCAGCTGCTGCAGGGAAAGATTGACCGCCTTGATCTGGAGATTAAGCTTGTTCACTTTCGCATTGAGCGCATTGATTTCGGACTGCAGTCCCTTGCCCTGGCTCTTATACGCGTCCAATGTCGTCTGATCTTTCGCGATCTGCGCCTCAAGATCCTGCAGCTGGGCTTCCAATTGCTGCCGCTCCGCGTCATTCTGCGCGGCGAATGACTGCTGTCCCCGGTCGATCGGCGCCACTGCGGTTCCGAAAATAAGATACGAGGCCACCAGTCCGATGACCACAACCTTACTGATCGTGATCAGCGGCAGATTGACCGTCTTCGGATCCGAAAGATTGACGCGGAAAATTCCCGGAAGAGGATTATCCCTGCCGGGTTTTCTGAGATCGATCAATACTTTGGGTCTTTGCATACCTCTATTATATATCAAAAGCGAGGATTATCTTTTACCAAGAAACTTCGGAGCGCCGCTGAGATCGGCGTCGCCAAGGGCGACTCAGCGGCGTGAGACGTAAAAGTCGGCTGCCGCTGGAGCAGCCGAACTTTGGTTCTTGAAAAAGATAATGCGAGCGAAGTTATTTCTTCGGAGCGGCCGGCGCTGCGGGAGCGGCGCCTCCTTCAGGAGCTGCGGCAGCCTTCCCGGCTTCGCGCTCGGCTTTCTTTTCTTCGGTTTCCACTTTGACCTCTTCAACGCCGCCGGCGGATTTCTGCTGCATCGCCAGCTCTTCTTCTTCGGTGATCTTCGCCGTGACCGTCGCTACAACCGCATCAGCATCCACCAGCACGCGGACTCCTTTCGGAATATCCAGATCTTTCACCAGGATAGTCTGGCCGATTTCCGTGATCGTAGAAACATCCACCTTGATATCGCGGGGAATATCCATCGGCAAGGCTTCCACTTCCAATTCCTGCAACGGCCGCACCAGCACGCCGTTCTTTTCCTTGACCGCCGAAGAGATGCCCACGAATTCCAGCGGCACGCCGACTTTCAATTTTTCGTCCATTCTGATGCGGTACAGATCAACGCTCCGGAAATCGTTGGTCACCGGATGATAGGAAACGTCGTTGATAAGCACCGGGTATTTCGTGCCGTCCAAAAGAACCGTCACCACGGTATTTTCTCCCGCTTCTTTCAGCGCTTTCTTGAATTCTTTGGCGGGAATGCTCACATGGAGATTCTCCAGGCCTTTGCCGTACAGTTCAGCCGGAATAAAACCCTGCTTCCGCAGATTTTTTACGCGAGTTCCCAATGTTTCCCTTTTTTGTACTTGTAAGTCCATAAGTGGATATTATAGCAATTTATTAAATAATTGCAAGCGCTGTTTCGCTATCCGCGTCATATCGTCAATCGCCGGCGGGAAAAGCTTATACGGCGCGATCTCATCCGGATTCTGCGCCAGCGCGCTGTCCATGCCTTTCCGCCAGGCTAAGCGGAGCTCGGTACTGATATGAATGATGTTCACGCCGGCGTCGATTGCCGCCAGAAAATCAGCATCCGTATTCCCTGAACCGCCATGCAACACTAATGGAACCGGTTTACCTTGAACTTGCCATAGGGCATCTTTAATCTCTTTAATGCGCCTGATATTGAGCGCCGGCTCCGGCGCATTCGCGAACATCCCATGGATATTCCCCACTGCCGGCGCCAGCATATCAACTCCGGTTTCTTTCACAAAGCGAGCGGCTTCTTCCGGCTTCGTCAGATCCGACAGATTGATCGCTGCTCCTTTCGGCAATTCTTTCCGGATCGTGGATCCGCTGCCGATATTGCCAAGTTCGCCCTCCACGATGATATTCTTATTTTTTGATTTCACGTACTGCACCACTTTTTTTGTCTGCCTGATATTTTCTTCCAGCGGCAGCGTCCCGCCGTCGAACAGGATCGCATCATAACCGGCCGCGACGGCCTTCTTTACTTCCTCGAGCGAGTGCGTATGATCGGAGTTCAGAAAAATCTGCAATTTCTGTTCTTCACGCAGCGCTTTTATGTACGCCGCGATTTCCTGCCGCCCCAAAAATCCGGCTTCGCCTTCCGACGTGCCGATGATGACCGGGACCCGCAGTTCCTTGACCGCTTCCGTAATGGCTTTCAGCCCCGCGAGGTCGGAAATATTAAAGTGGCCGATCGCCACTTTATTCTTTCCCGAATCCTTCAAAAACTGCCTGAGCGATTTCATATTACTGGACTACGGTGATAGTCTCCCCCAATTCGGCGTCGCACGCCTTTACCGTAATGCGATGGTCGGGTATGGAATATTTGATGCCGTAACGGGTCTTGGAATCGTTGCCCGTGGTCGGATCATACGGCATGGCGGCGACATATTTTGTCGCAAGAACTCCGCCAAGATCCACGCAAGTAGACTGAGGGAATTCTCCGGCGCACGTCGATGTATCGCAGGCACTCAATGTCGTTCCGATGATCTGAAGATTACCGGTCAAGCCGGTCGGCAACTGTCCTGCATGATCGGCGGCATACTGATTCACCGCGTTAGCGATGGTATTGATATCACCGCGGCGCTTCGTGTTGTTCGCCTGCTGAGTCTGACGCACCGGATTCACCGCAATCAGCACCAACGCAAAAAGAATGACAAGAATCGCCATGACGACGAGAAGCTCAATAAGAGTGAAACCGCTGCGTTTCTGCGCACCGAAAAACGAAGAAACGGAAAGGCGAAAGGACGAAATATTTTTCTGTTCCTTAGTTTCTTGGTTTTTTAGTTTATTCCGTTCCTTATCCATGTCTATAAGTATACCAAAAATAAAATCATCCTGCATTAGCGCAGGATGATTTTAGTACGCCGTTATTGGATCACGCTGATGGTTTCGCTCAGCTGGGCATCGCAGGCAGTGACCGTAATGCGATTGCCAGACGCAGATTGCGTGATCGCATAATGCGTCGTTGATGCGCTGGTCTGTTGCGGATCGAACGGAATGGCGGCGAGATAGTTCGGCACGAGCGCGTTATACAGCGGGAGGCACGCCGCAACCGTTGTCGTCGCTCCACAGGTGATCGCACAGCTTCCGGTCGAATCCCCAATCTGCTGGGTTGAAGTGCTATTGATGAATGCGGGAAGATTTGCATGATTACCTGCGGAATATTGACCAATTGCGTTCAGAAGGGCACTGACATCGCTCCGGCGCTGGGTATTATTCGCCTGCGCAAGCTGCCGGGCAGGATTGATGGCGATGATAGTGATCGCGAACAGCACCGTCAAAATAGCGATGACGATCAATAATT
>CAYUKW010000021.1:0-9194 GCA_964445395.1 uncultured Candidatus Saccharibacteria bacterium | reverse complement strand
ACGATTGTCAACGAATTAATATACACTAACATATAGAATGTTATATGTCAATATCTTTCGCGGGATTGACAACCGCCTTAAAAAAATATAAGATAACAGCTATCCCAGTATGATTACGAAATCAGCAAAAAAGGCCAACCGCCAGAATATAAAGCGCCGAAAGCAGAATGAAGACCGCAAAGCGGTTCTTAAGAAAGCGCTGAAAGCGTTCAAAAAGCTTGTCCTGGCAAAGAAATTGGATGAAGCCAAAGCGGAACTTCCGAAAATCTATACGGTGTTGGATAAAACGGCGAAGGTAGGCGTCATCAAAAAAAATACCGCCTCGCGCATGAAATCCAGATTATCCAAAATGTTGAACAGGGTAAAATAAAAATTCCCTCGCTATGGGGAATTTTTTATTTCAGCGGAGTGCGATATCCAGAAGAATCTCTTCGTATTCCATTTTCCCGGTTTTAAGCGCCACATCATAATCCGCAACCAGCTCTTTCCACGCTTTCCCCTCGTAGGGAGCCACGGCGATCATATTGAACAGCATCGCCGGATCCGTATTACGGGAAAGCAATTCCTCAAAAACCCTCAGCTTCTCAAAAGAACTGCCAGAGGAGCGCAGCGTATTCAGCGCCGTGAACAGATTCACCTCATTGAAAACAGCGATGTGATTTCTTATGATATCGCCGGTGATTCTCTTCTCATCAAGCAAAGACAACTTTTCCAATTCAGTGACCGCGCCCCACGTATTATTTTTGAACGCCTCAGCCAGCAACGCGACGCAGCTCCTGTCCACTGTTATCTGAAGCCGGCCGGCTTCCTTCTGAATGAATGCCGCGAAATCAGCGAGATCAAGATTCTCAAACTCGTGGAAAATAACCGGCTTTTTCAATAAGAAATTCAATTCTTTAACTGGCTTCTTATCCGCGCTGATGATCAATGTCAGATCCTTGGATTCCAGATTTTCCTTGATGAGCTTGCTGAAATCTTTCAGGCCGCCTTTTTCAAGGTCGCACATATCCCAGACGATTCCGAATTTGGAACTTTCAAATAAAGAATTCGATCGGGAAAAATCCTTCAGTTTCTGCAGATCGTCATTCTGGCTCAGATAAAAATGACTCAAAGAAAACGCGCTGAATTTCGCTTTGTATCTTCCGATATACTCTTTCAGTTTTTCCTGCCGGCGATAGGAATCCGGACCATAGAGGAATATGATCATACACTCAACTTATAACAAATAACGCACGGCTTACAACGAATAACTTGTTGAAAAATCGTATCTTCACGCCGGAAATTATTGTGCGCGCTGGCAGTTCGGACAAAAATGCGCCGAACGTCCGCCGACGGTAAGTCGTTTGATGTTAGTTCCGCAGCGCTTGCATGGCTCATCTTCACGCTGATAGACCAGCCGATAACCGGCATAATAGCCTTCTTTACCGCTCGTGTCGCGATAATCACTGTACGAAGTCCCGCGCAAACGGACTGCTTTCGCAAGTATGGTCCGCGTCGCGTTCCATAATCCTTTCAGCTCCTTGCCCGAAAGCGTATCCGCCGGCCGGAGCGGATGAATCTTCGCCTGCCACAAGATGTCATCGGAATAGATATTGCCGATGCCGGCGATCACTTCCGGATCAGTCAGCACCTGCTTGATTTTCCGATGCTCGGCTAAAATGATGCCTTTAAATTCCGGGAAAGTGAATTTCCGATCCAGCGGTTCGGGTCCGAGATTTTTCAACTCATCCAGATTCTCTATCTGCGCGGTCGTGCCCAGAATGACCTTCCCGAATTTCCGGACATCGGAAAATCCGAGCATCTTGCCGTTATCCAGATAAAAAATGACATGGATATATTGGTTGTACGGATCATCGACGATTTCTTTTGGTTCCAGGGGAATAATTTTTTCTTTGCCGTGCCGCTTCTCCCGCTTCCACTTTCCCACCAACAGATGTCCGGTCATTTTCAGATGGATGAGCATCATGAGATCCCCGGACAAAGAGACCAGAATATTTTTCGCGCGCCGGCGGACATTCAGAATTTTCTTTCCGATAATAGCTTTTCTGAAAAAAGCCACATGCGTATGCGCCACCGCATTCCGCTGCTGGTCCAGCGGGTCTTTCAGCATTTTCGGCCAATCAAACCAGATGCCGGTGATTCTGCGGCCGACTATTTTTTTATTGAGGTCGCTTACTACGGTCTGTACCTCCGGAAGTTCAGGCATATATTATTAATCAGTAAATGGTAATTGCATTTCCCTCCCCCAAGCGAGGACTTTACCCCGCAAGGGAAACTGCCGGAGCCCGATGAAGGCGAGGCGTAGATGCAACCGCAGCAGCGGCTGACATCGGTTCACGCGCAGGATAAAGTCCGAGCGCTAATCGCTCTCGGCGATTTCTTTCTGCGGAACAAGGCTGGCATCGGTCGGTATCGTAAAATGGAACGTGGTGCCGCGATTCAATTCCGATTCAACCCAGATCTTGCCGCCATGGCGCCGGATGATATTTCTCACTATATACAGTCCCAATCCCGATCCCTCGGTCTCTTTCGCGATCACATTCTCGCCGCGGAAAAATTTCGTGAAGAGCTTGCCGACGGTTTCCGTATCCATACCCATGCCGGTGTCCGCGATATTCACCTGGAGATACGGCGCATCGGTTTGCCGGGCGATGCTGACGACGACTTGTCCGCTCGGCACATTATATTTGATGGCGTTTTCCAGAAGATTCGCCACTACCAGGCTCATCCGTTCAACATCCACATCCGCCGCCATGGCCGGTTCCGGCGGATTCTCCATATAAATCTTCACATTGTATTCCTTGGCTACGGGCGATGCCTGATTCAGGACATTCTGCAAAAATGCGACGATATCGGTTTTTTGAAAATTATAGCCGAACTTTCCCTCTTCGATCTTGGCCACATTCAGCAGATCCTCGACTATTTTCTGAAGATTCATGGTCGCGGCAAGCCCGGTCTTCGCCAATTCTTTCTGATCATCGTTCAGCTGCTCGGCATGCAATGACTGCAGCGCCCAATTTATCGCCGAAAGCGGCGTGCGAAGCTGATGCGCGGCGACCGTGATGAACTCGCTCTTGGATTTTACAAGCTCAATTTCCCGGGTCCGGTCGCGGACAATTTTCAGAAATCCGGTGATGTTTCCGCGGTCATCCGTCATCCGATCGGTCGTCACCCGCAATTCCCGACGCGGCTCTTCGAAAGAAATGTCCGCCACCTGCGGATATTCCCCTTCCGCGGTCCGCCGGATAACCTGCGGCGCGAGCGACTGAAAAATAATTTTCGTCAGCACATCCAATTGCGGATTCCGCGCGCTCTCCGGAGAAATCGTCTGTCCGACTATCTCCCGCGACGCCATGCCGAAAATCCCTTCCGCCGCTTTGTTGAACAGCCGGATCACAAAATCCTGATCATACACGATGACGCCGTCATTCATGCTGGAAATGACATCGTCCAGCCGGCGCGTTTCATCCATCAGCTGCACCTTATTTTTCGCCGCCTGGATATTCATTGCGAATATCATGGCGCCGACGGACAACAGGATCAGCCCGCTCATGACAGTCAAAAACGAATTCAGATTGACGGCATCAACCGCCAGAATCAGCAGCGCCAGAAATAAAAACAGCCATAGAATTTTCATTTCCGGGAGCCGTACGTATGTTTTGAAATTTTTAAGAAAATCCATATTTTTACTCTCTCACTTATTATAGAATAAATTGCTTTAAGGAAACTTTCGCAGGCAAATCAGCTTGGTTCCGCCATCTGGCGGATGATTTGCCGAGAACGTAGGTTGCGCGCGCCGCTCGAGCGCGCGACAACCGGTTCCGCAGAGCAATTTATTCTATGTTATTCCATCGCTCCCCAGCTTGATCCGATTTTCGCCGTCACTTTTATCGGAACATCCAGCTCATATGCTTTTTCCATGCTGGATACAATGACCTGAGATGCTTCCTCCATTATATCCCGCCTGATTTCGAACAACAATTCATCATGAATGGTCAGCAGCATCCTGACATCATCATTCCATTTTCTTTTCTTAATCTCTTCGGCCACGTTCACCATCGCGATTTTGATAATATCCGCCAAAAGTCCCTGCACCGGCATATTGATCGCCGCCCGTTCGGCTTCCGCCGCCTCGCCGCGGAACATCGAGCTCGCTTCCAAAATCCAGCGGCGACGGCCGTTCAGATTTGTCACGTAGCCGAAGGTACGCGCCTGCGCCTTCACTTCCTCCTGCCACTCCTTGATCCGCATGAAATCATTGAAATATTCCTCGATGAATTTTTTCGCCTCGGCGAAACTCAGCCCACTGGTCTTTGCGAATGCATTGGCTCCCATCCCGTACACCACGCCGAAATTCAAAGTCTTGGCCAGCCGCCGCATTTCCGGGGTCACTTTCTCCAGCGGCACATTAAACACGTTCGCCGCGGTAAGCCGGTGAATATCCTGATCATTATTGAATGCTTCCATCATTTTCGGATCGCCCGAAAGCGACGCAAGGATCCGGAGCTCCATCTGCGAATAATCGAACGCCGCCAGCTCATATCCTTTTTCCGGAATGAATACGCTGCGCACTTTTTTCGCCCAAACACCTTCTGCCGGAATATTCTGCAGATTCGGGTTCTGCGAGCTCAGACGCCCGGTGGACGTTCCGGTCTGAATATAAGTCGTATGCACTCTTTGTTTTTTATCCGCCAGTTCCTGCAATGGCCGCACATAGGTTGACTGCAGCTTGAAAAGCTCCCGATATTCCAGGAGATATTTCACAATCGAATGCCGGTCCTGGATCGTCATCAGCGTATCGATATTCGTGGACACCGCGCCGCCCTTGGTCTTTTTGACGCCCTCGGCGCTGATTTTCAATTTTTCAAAAAGGATTTTTCCCATCTGCTTCGGGGAATTGATATTGAATGTCTCGCCGGCTTCCTTGTAGATATTTTTCACGAGCACTCCCAGTTTCTTTTCCAGCTCTTTATCCAGATCCTTTAAACTTTTTACATCAACTTTTATGCCTTTTAATTCCATATCCGCGAGAATCGCGAGCAGCGGCATCTCCACGTCATAGAAAAGTTTTTCCAGCTTATATTCCTTCAGTTTTTTAACGGCAAAATCATACAACGCCTTATTCGACGCTTCATCCTTATGTAAAAATTTCTGCGCCAGATGCACCGGACTGTAATCACCCTCATCCGGATTCAGCATCCAGAACGCGATTCCCAGATCAAAATACTCCGCAGGTAATTTCTTGCCGGATTTTTTCAGTTCCTTGAACTTTTCCTTAAGATTAAAATCTATCAGCATAAATAAAGTATACTCCGCCGACCCCCACAGAAACAGAGTGAATAAAAAAATCCGCTTAGATAATTCTAAGCGGATCGCGTAAAGCTACTTACTCACTACGGCGAAAAGGCAACTCGATCTCCAATAATGGGCAAAGGTATATGACAGACCGAGCTTTCTATAGGGACCTTCCACCCAAAGATAAGGAACGAGAATATTGCGGTCCCAAGTTATATACTGAGAGCCAAGTCCGACAATCAGATGCATTCTTTGCAATTCAGGGTACTTCGCTCCGAATTCAAGAAGCTCTTGAATATCGAGCGGCCTATACCCGAGCTTATCAAGCTTTTCCAAAGCATGCCGAGTAATAAGACCCCTGTCAAAATGAATAAGCTTAACTGAAAGTCTGGCTTTCCCACTCCGAGAGCCCTGGAAATGATTTGAATCGATGTCTTGATTAATCAGCATATAATTTCCCTTTCCGATCAGCGCTCTAAGCGGAGCATCGTAATCAACCGCAAGACTGTATTCTTCTTTTGGTATATAAACCACTGCGTACGGGTATGATGCGAAATCTTCTTTGAGGGAATCTGCAAAAGCGCTGAAAAATCCGCGCTCCGCCGGATCAGATTGGGCGGAGGAGATTCCTCCCGCAGAAAGAACCGCTACTGCAAAAAATACAGGCAGGCAGATCCTTTTCATCTTTGTACTCCTTTATTCTTATTTCAATTAACAAAGCCAGATATATAGTAAACAATTAAACTTAACTTGTCAAAATCCGGATTCTTACGCAAAAAAATACCCCGCTCCGAAATGAATCGAAGCGGGGTTGCTGCTGATAATTCAAAAATGAACTGTGCTACTCAAGAGAACGGACGAGCCGCCCGTCCGAGCCACAGAAGCCGTCGAGCGAAACGATGCACAGGTCCCAGTGGTCCCCAAACCAGAAGAGGAACGGGGAGCGCCGATTGCTGAAGGCGTCATGCCAAACCGTTCCCGGGAAAGTGAGGACGTACTTGCCTCTCCATTCCTTAGGAATCAACTCTTGATGCTCCAGTAAGTACTCAGCATGATGCTGCCCGAGATGCACATTGAGCTCTTTAGCTCTCTGCTTCATCACTTCGCCGCTCACGCTGATTTCTCCTGGCTTCAGAAACTCTACAAGATCGGGAACGAATCGCTTTCCGTCGAACGGAACGTCCTCGAGAAGCGTCCAGCCATCCTTGGCCTTATCATGCGTAAATGAAGCGGTAATCACCGAATTATTTCCCGAATTTGAACCTGGCTGAGAAGTCTCGGACCCGTGATACCGGGGCGCAGTGACGACAATGTCTTCCATGACAGGCTCCGTGAGCTCGATCACTTCATAGCCGGTAGTCGCGGCGCCCAGAACTTGATTCTTGGAATCGCCGGCCAAAGCGCGGTCAGCCAAAATCAACATCGCGGATACGATCACTAATGAAAACACCAGGTTCATTCGTTTCATTCTCTTCCTCCCCTGATTATCTTTTGGATTTTCAAACTACTGATATAGTATATTACATTACAACCTTTCTGTCAAACTTTTGAATCCAAGGCCGCTGAAATATTTTCTGAGCTCTTCTTTGTTCAGTGGGTGCTGCCGGAAATCTTCCAGCGAAACGCCCAGTTCGGCGTCGCGCTTGATGGTCGCCAGTTTTTTGGACATGAACGCGCTTTCGCGGCCGGCTTCCAGTTTTTTCCGTAGCGCCTCTTTCGGAATCAGGCCGACTTCCTCGTAGATTTTTTCCACGGTGCCGTAGTCGCGGATCAGATCGGTGGCGCCTTTCGGACCGATGCCAGTCACGCCGGGAATATTATCCGAGGTGTCGCCGATCAGCGCCTTGAAATCCACTAATTGCCGCGGCGAGAATCCGTATTCCTGCAGAAATGACGCCTCATTATAAGTAATTGTCTTACTGACTCCGGTTTTCAGAAGCTCGACAACGACTTTATCGCCGTCAATCAATTGCAGATTGTCTTTATCACCAGAAAAGATGACAACCTTGAGGTCAAGGTTGTCACCCTGAGCTTGTCGAAGGGTCCCCGAATTCTTAAACATTTCCGCCAGCGTTCCGACAATATCATCCGCTTCCAGCCCGGGCTGTTCCACGACTTTGATTCCGAATTTTTCAAAAGTATTATGCGCCTCAATCAGCTGGGAAATAAGTTCATCTGCCGTCGGCGGACGATGGGCTTTATATTCCGCATACATTTCTTTACGGAATGTCGGCTCTTTGCGGTCAAAAGCGGCGGCAACATAATCCGGGTTATGCTCGCGCACCAGTTTCAATAAAATAGAAGACAGGCCATACACCGCATTGATCGGCGCGCCTGTCGGGGTCGTCAGCGGCGGCAACGCGTGGAATGAGCGATGAATCAGAGAATTCGCGTCGATAAGTAATAATTTACGCATACATTGAATTATGAAGTATGAATCATGAATAGAGAAGGGCTTGCTGAATCCAACGATTCCTTATTCGTCATTCATAATTTTAATTTTGCGCTCTTTTTCATTTTTGCCATGCTCGAAATTGATCCGCATGCTGTTTTTCGGCAATGACTTACCGATCCGCTCCGGCCATTCTATCAGAACTATATTTTCCGGAGTGCTTATTATTTTTTTAAAATCCAACGCCAGGATTTCTTTCGGATCGTGAATCCGGTAAAGATCGAAATGGTATGCATTCAAAAACTTTCGACTTTCCAGCCCATAGCGACGGACGATGAGGAAAGTAGGACTGGTCACATGATGCGTTACACCCAATGCCTTTATGAATCCCTGCGTAAACGTCGTTTTGCCGGCGCCGAGATCGCCGTGTAGCGCTACAACCGTCGCGCCGGAATTCCGCGGTCCGGCTTTCAAAAGCCGCATCGCGAACGATGCGGCTAACTTTTGCGTCTGAGCTTTCGATTTCGTAATCATTACAACATTCCTCCTTCCGCTATTTTGTAACCAAGATGTTTATATCCTTCGGCGGTGACGCGGCGACCGGCGGGAGTGCGGTTCAAGAGACCGATACTCATCAGATACGGCTCATAAACGTCTTCTATGATTCCGCGGTCGTCATTCAGCGCAGCGGCAAGGGTCTGGATGCCGACTGGTCCGCCATGAAATTTCTCAATAATCGTCGTCAGCAGCTGGCGATCGGTCGGCTCAAGGCCGAGATGGTCCACTTCCAGCATTTCCAATGATTTTTTCGCCGCATCTTCGGTGATTACCGCCAGATTATTCACTTCGGAATAATCCCGCGAGCGCTTCAGCAGGCGGTTCGCGGTCCGCGGAGTGAATCGGGACGCTTTCGCGATCGCTTTAAGCGCGGCCGGTTCGGCAGTCACACCAAGCAGCTTTGCCGAGCGCTCCAAAATCGCTTCAATATCAGGAACCGTGTAATAATCCAATTTAAAAGAAGCTCCGAATCTGGAACGAAGCGGCCCGGACAGCAGATTCGCGCGCGTCGTCGCTGCAATCAAAGTGAATGGCGGCAGATCCAGCGAAAAAGTCCTCGCGCCGGGACCCTTGCCGATGATGAGATGCAGTTTTCGGTTTTCCAATGCGGGATACAGTACTTCCTCAATCTGATGATTCAGCCGGTGCGCTTCATCGATGAACAGTACGTCGCCTTTTTCCAGGTTACTCAGAATCGCGGCGAGGTCGCCCATCTTCTCCAGCGTCGGTCCGGAGGTGATTTTCAGATTCGCGCCCATCTCCTTCGCCACCAGATACGCAAGCGTCGTCTTGCCAAGTCCGGCTTGTCCGTACAGCAACAGATGGTCGCAGGATTCTTCCCGTTTCCGCGCGGCATCCAGAATGACCCGGAGATTTTTCTTTATTTTTTCCTGCCCGATGTAATCTTTCTAGTTGGTAGGACGCACTGTGATATCGATTTGGCCATTGT
>CAYUKW010000020.1:0-9282 GCA_964445395.1 uncultured Candidatus Saccharibacteria bacterium | reverse complement strand
CGCTGTTTTTGTAATAATATGTAAACGCGGGGAAGAGTACCGGTTGCTCGCAAGGCTCATAACCTTGAGGTAGTGGGTTCGACTCCCACCCCCGCAACACTTTTAAGAAAATTCACTGTCGCGCCGATTTTTTGATTTTTACCGTTTCTTTGTATACTATCTATACAGCGTGCATTTGCCTGTGTAGCTCAGTGGTAGAGCGAGGTCTTCATAAGGCCGAGGTCGCAGGTTCGATCCCTGCCACAGGCACAAATTGAACCTTCCATTGTTATTTCGTATAATAGAATGACAGTCATGCGGAATTATCTGGGCAGAATCGTTTTCGTCGGTATCGTGTTCGCGGCTGGGTACTTTGTTTTTAGCGCGGGAAATGTCTCGGGTTACACCTTCCCCTTTATCGGCGCCTCTCAAAAAGTTGCGGCGAGGGTCGGGAATCAGGCGATTTCCAGCGTCACCTCGGCGGTCAAAAAGAATTTTGCAGCCCCGGCAGGCGATCTGATGACTGCCGCAGCCCAAAGCATCGATACGCTCGCGCAGAATGCGCTTGCGTCGGCAAAGACCGAAGTGATGAAGGCGTTGACCGGCGCGGTGAAAAAGAACGTGGACACCATGGCGGCGAGCTTCGGCGTCAGTACCCAGGGTTCGGGGGCGCCGGCGGGGAGTGCGGACGTGAGTCCGATCCAGTCGGCGATCAAATCAGGAGCTCCCGCGTATTTCACCATCAGGAACAATGAGCAGGGTACCATTCAGTACACCGTTGATTGGAAAGATGGCAAGGCCGAGACTGGCCAGGTTCTCAAGGGGCAATCGCAAATAGTTTCACACGCATGGAACAAGGTTGGGGAATATGTTTTGCAATTTAAGATCGAATCTTCCGGCGGAATCAATGAATACCAAATAATGATTTCAATATTATAAAATGAAAAAAGCGGAACTGGAAAAATTAAAAGAAGAAGCCGGCCGATTGATCGGATCCGCAAAAGATGCGCGCGCGGTTGAGGAATTGCGCGTGCGTTATTTGGGCAGGAACGGCGGCGAGATGACCAATTTGATGAAAAAACTTCCGGAGCTCTCGATTGAGGACCGCCGCGCCATGGGGCCGGCGCTGAATGAGTTGAAGCGGGAATTGGAAGCGCTGCTGGAAAATAAAATCCGGGAATTGATTTCGCAGTCCGGAGACGGAAAAATGATGGATGTGACCATGCCGGGGAAGAAAGTTTCCACCGGGCATCTGCATCCGCTGACGCTGGTGGAGCGCGAGATCCGAGAGATTTTCAAGGCCATGAATTTTTCCATTGTGGAGGGTCCGGAGGCGGAGTCGGAATATTATAATTTCGACGCGCTGAACATTCCGAAAAATCATCCGGCACGCGACATGTGGGATACGTTCTGGCTGAAGCAGAAAGTGAAAGGGGAGCGGATGCTGCTCCGCACCCATACGTCTCCGGTGCAGATCCGCTATATGGAAACGCATAAGCCGCCGTTCCAGATCGTGGTTCCGGGGCGCGTGTTCCGCTATGAAGCGACGGACGCTTCCCATGAAATCAATTTTTATCAGGTGGAAGGGCTGATGGTTGGGAAGGATGTGACGCTCGCGAATTTCAAATTCGTGATCGGGGAATTTTTCAAACGGCTGTTCAAAAAGAATGTGGCGATCCGTTTGCGGCCGAGTTATTTCCCGTTCGTGGAGCCGGGTCTGGAAGTCGATGTGGAATGCGTGAAATGCGGCGGCACCGGAAAGTTGCCGGATGGTCACGGATGCAATATCTGCAAGGAAACTGGCTGGTTGGAAGTCATGGGCGCCGGCATGGTGCATCCGCGCGTATTTGAGGCGGCTGGCTATAATCCGCGCGATCTGCGGGGATTCGCATTCGGCCTCGGGCTGGAGCGCATTGCGATGATCAAATATAATATCCCGGATATCCGGCTCTTTTATTCAGGCGACCTCAGATTCATTAAACAATTCTAATTTTATGAAATTCAGCTTCGCATTGATCAAAAAAATAGCTCCGGGAAAATACACCAAGGAGGCGCTGGTGGAGAAACTCAACCTCCATTCGTTTGAGGCGGTGGATATCGGCGGGGATATTCTGGAAATCGCAGTCACGCCGAATCGTTTTTCCGACGCGTCATCGCATATCGGCATTGCGCGCGAAACGGCGATCATCATGCATGTGCCGTTCCGCGATCCTGGTGCAGCGCCATTGCAATTTTCGCATAAGGACACCGGCGTATTCGGGGTCAATGTGAAAAATAAAAAATCCTGTCCGCGGTATATGGCGGCGTATGTGTACGATGTGAAGATCGGACCGTCGCCGGCATGGCTGAAAGAATCCCTGGAGGCATGCGGCCTCCGGTCAATCAATAACGTAGTCGATATCATGAATTATGTGATGCTGGAAACCGGTCAGCCGCTGCATGCATTTGATGCCGATAAGGTGAAGGGCGGTCTGGTCATTCGAAATGCGAAACAAGGCGAGTCAATCCAGACGCTTGATAATCAGAAGTTTGATCTTGATCCGGACATGCTCGTGATTGCGGATGCGGATAAGTCATTGGCGATTGCGGGCATCAAAGGCGGCAAGGCGAGCGAAGTGACGCTGTCGTCCAAGCGCCTGCTGATCGAGTCGGCGAATTTCAGGAGCTCTGACATCTATACCACTTCAAGAAAACTGGGGCTGCGAACCGACGCGTCGGTGCGTTTCTCGCATACCCTCAGTCCGGAACTTGCCGCGCGCGGCATGAAGCGGGCGCTGATGCTTCTGCGGGACGTCGCGGGCGCGAAAATCCATATGCCGATTGACGTCTATCCGAAGAAGCAGAGCAAAGAAATCATTGCTTTGGATATGGAAAAGATTCAGACCATTGTCGGGGCGCATTTCAAGGGCGCAGAAACAGCCGCGCTTCTGAAAAAACTCGGTTTCACGATTAAGGGCAAAAAAGTTGAAGCGCCGCTGCTGCGGATGGATATCCAGAACATTGAAGACGTGGCAGAGGAAGTCGCCCGGTTCAAAGGCTATGAGAATCTGATTGCGCAGCCGCCGAAAATCGCGTTAGGCGTCGCGGAAGAAGAGGAACTGATCACATTGAAAGATCAGACACGGGATTTTTTGACAAGTGCGGGATATAGCGAGGTATATAATTATTCCCTGGTTTCCGAATCCGATTGCAATCGGTCTCCGGCGATCATCCGCCGGCGCGAGGGCGCGGTGGTGCGGCTGGCGAATCCGATGAGCGTTCAGCTTGAGGTGATGCGCGACAGTCTGGCGTCCGGACTGGTGAAAAATCTTAAAGATAACCGGAGATTTTATGATGAGGTCAGGGTTTTTGAAATCGGGCATGTGTTTCAGGAAGTGAAAAATGCCATTGAAGAGAAAACCGTGCTGGGCGCGGCGCTGGCGGCGAAGAACGGACTTTTGGAGATGAAAGGCATCGCGGATATGCTGCTGAGCCGGCTGGGAATCACTGATTATGCGCTATTGCCATATGATAACGCCGACGGATATCTGAAGCCGCTTGAAGCGCTGCGGGTTGAGGTTGATGGCGCGCAGGTCGGCTATTTGGGATCGCTTTCCGGAATGCCCGGAGCGCTGATGGAATTGGATATGTCCATGCTGATGGGTGAAGTCGATGCGGAGCGGGAATATGCGCCGCTCGCCAAGTATCCGGCCATCGCGCGCGATCTCTCATTGCTTATCGATCAGGAAGTCCGGGTTGGCAGCCTGATGGATTTTATTCAGCAGGTGAATATGAAACTTATTGAAAATGTCGATCTGGTGGATTGGTATGAAGACGAAAAACTCGGCGACAACAAAAAGAGCGTGACGTTCCGGATCGTGTTCCGGTCAGACGAGCGTACGCTGACTGATGCGGAAGCCGATCGCGAGATGGCGGCCATCACCAAGGCGGTGATTGATAAATTTGACGCGGAAACAAGATAATTTCCGGACAAAAAATCACCGCGAAATACGGTGATTTTTTGTTTGCTTTTGACTACGAATTTTGATATAATAAGATGGTAAAAATAAACAGGAAAAGGCTCGGCCTTTTTTAAATTATGGCAAAAGATAAAGAGCAAAAAGAAGAGGGAAAACCGTCATATTCGGCGAAAGATATCTATGTTTTGGAGGGTCTGGATCCGGTCCGGAAACGTCCGGGCATGTATATTGGCACGACCGATGCGGCCGGCCTCCATCATCTGATCTGGGAGGTTGTGGATAACTCAATCGACGAAGCCATGGGCGGCTACGCAAAGAATATCCGCGTGGAATTGCTTCCGGGGAACAAGATCAGCGTGGACGATGACGGCCGCGGCATTCCTGTTGAGACGCATAAGCAGACGAAGAAGTCAGCGCTGGAAACGGTTCTGACGACGCTGCACGCCGGCGGCAAATTCGGCGGCGATTCCTATAAAGTATCCGGCGGTCTGCACGGCGTCGGCGTTTCCGTGGTGAACGCGCTTTCAGAATGGGTGCAGGTGGAAGTCTGCAGGGAAGGGTATGTGTGGGTTCAGGAATATAAGCGCGGTAAACCGCAATATAAAGTCAAAAAGACCGTGAAGTCCGACCGTACCGGCACAAAAGTGACGTTTCTTCCGGATCTGGAAATTTTCGCGAAAATCGAATGGGATCTGAAGCGTATTGTCGACCATCTCCGCCAGCAGGCGTTTCTTACAAAAGGGGTGAAGATAGAGATCGTCGATCACCGGAAATTGCCGGCGCTGTATCAGGGATTTTATTTTGACGGCGGATTACTTTCATTCATCAAATACATCACGCAGGGCGATAAACTCATCCAGGATGAGCCGTTTTACGTGCATAAGGAATTGGATGATATCGAAGTCGAAGTATCTTTTGCGTATGACGACGATATTGAAACCAGAGAATTAAGTTTCGCGAACAATATTTATACTCCGGACGGCGGCATGCATCTGACCGGTTTTCGCTCGGCGCTCACCCGCATTCTTAATGATTATGCGAATGCGGAAGGGTATATAAAAACAAAAGATGACAATCTGACCGGCGACGATGTGCGCGAAGGGCTTTCCGTCATCGTAGCCGTGCGGCTGCGCGATCCGCAATTTGAAGGCCAGACAAAAGCGCGTCTCGGCAATCCGCCGGCGCGCACCGCGGTTGAAGCGGTGACCGGCGAGGCGTTGAAAGATTGGATGGAACGCCATCCGTCAGACGCGCGGCAGATCGTCGGGAAATGCCTCCTTGCGGTAAAAGCCCGTAAAGCCGCGAAGGCCGCCAAGGATACGATTTTGCGGAAAGGAGCTTTTGAAGGGCTGACGCTTCCCGGCAAACTTGCCGATTGCAGTTCGCGTAATCCGGAAGAAGCCGAACTGTTCATCGTGGAGGGCGATAGCGCCGGCGGCAGCGCAAAACAGGGACGCGACCGGCGCACGCAAGCCATCCTGCCGCTCAAAGGCAAAATTTTGAACGTGGAAAAATCCCGTGTCGACAAGATGCTGCTGAATAAGGAAATCAAGGCGCTCGTCGTGGCGCTTGGCACAGCGATTGCGGAATCGTTCGACATTACCAATCTCCGGTATCACAAGATCGTGCTCATGACCGATGCGGACGTCGACGGCGCGCACATCCGGACTCTTTTGCTGACCCTGCTCTACCGTTATTTCCAGCCGCTCATCACCGGCGGACATATTTATATCGCCCAGCCGCCGCTGTATAAGATCCAGAAAGGAAAAGAATTCAGGTATGTGTACAGCGATGCCGAAAAGGAGAAGGTCGTGAAGGAAATGGGCGGGAAAGCGGCTGCCGCAAAATTGGAAGTAAATGAAGAAGGGGATGAGGCGGCGGTTGAGAAGAAATCAGGATTGAGCATCCAGCGCTACAAGGGTCTCGGAGAAATGAATCCGGATCAGCTTTGGGAAACGACCATGAATCCGGCGAATCGCGTGCTGCTGCAGGTCACGGTGGAGGATGCCGTGGCGGCGGACAAGCTTTTCGACGTGCTCATGGGCCAGGAAGTAGAACCGCGCAGAAATTTCATCCAGGCGCGCGCCATTTACGTTAAAAATCTCGATATTTAAACCGTTGAAATCATAATTTGACATTTGTGTTTCAAACGGGTATACTATAAGACAATGTTTACAAAACTCACCTCATTTTTACAGGAATCCCGCCAGGAGATATCGCGGGTGAATTGGCCGACGCGCCAGGAAACCATCCGGCTGACGCTGGTGGTGATTGCGATTTCGCTTCTCGTGGCGACGATGCTCGGCGCGTTTGATTTCCTTTTTTCGTATCTCTTACAATTAATCGTGCTCCGTTAATATGTCCGAAGAAAAAATGGAAGCGCCGAAAGCCGGTGATAAAAAACAGGCGGTGGAAGTGAAAGATAAGACCCGCCACTGGTATGCGGTGCATACGTATTCCGGCTATGAAGACGCGGTCACCCGCTATCTGAAGCAGCGCGTGGATTCGCTTTCCATGAACGATAAGATTTTCATGGTACTGGTTCCGAAAGAAACCAAGATCAAGATCAAGAACGGCAAGCGCCGGACGGTTGAGGAAAAGATCTATCCCGGCTATGTGCTCGTGGATATGATTCTCACTGAAGATTCCTGGTATGTCGTGCGGAACACTCCGCGCGTGACCGGTTTCGTCGGTCCGGATTCTACAACCCCGGTCCCGCTTTCCACCGAGGAAATTGAAATGCTGATGGCGCGCATGGGCACCGGAGAAGAGAAGAAATTCAAGCTGGATGTGGCAGTCGGCGATATGGTGAAAATCATCGACGGACCGTTCAAGGATTACGATTCCAAAGTTTCCGAAGTGGATAATGAGCGCGCGAAAGTGAAAGTGCTCATCCCGATTTTCGGACGCGATACGGTGGTGGAATTGGATTCGTTACAGATCCAGAAATTATAAATAATCAGGGTAGGTGAAGCGCCTCTCTCGCTCTCTCTTACAAAATTATGGCAAAACCAATAAAGACAGTATTAAAATTACAAATTGAAGCGGGCAAGGCGAATCCGGCTCCGCCGATCGGTCCGGCGCTCGGCCAGCACGGCGTCAACATCCAGGATTTCTGCAAGAAGTTCAATGATGCGACCAAGGATATGATCGGCGACGTGGTTCCGGCGGAAATCACCATCTATGAAGACCGCAGCTTTGATTTCAAGCTCAAAACTCCTCCGGCTTCGGCGCTCTTGAAGAAAGCGGCCGGCATTGAGAAGGGTTCCGCGGATTCCCTGAAGGTGAAAGTGGGCAAAGTCACGAAAGCGGATCTTCGCGCGATCGCCGAACGGAAAATGGTGGATCTCAATGCGTATGACGTGGATGCGGCAATGAAAATCATCGCCGGCACTGCGAAGAATATGGGCATCGAAGTCATTGATTAAGAATAAAAAATCCCCGTCGGCTGACGGGGATTTTTTATTGCCCGGCGTTGACTGCAAAAAATATTTCAAGTATCCTGATTTCGGAACCTCATAACGGAATAAGGATTCATGGAAGACTCGCGGAGCTGGATTATTTTGGGCAACGCGCGGGTGCGGGCATGCACTTTGAGGCGCTATCTGAAGAAATCCGAGTATTATCTCCGTTATGATTTTAAAACGGCCTGCGTGGCATTATGGGCGAATCATGGACATGGCGGCGAAGTCATTTTTGAGGCGGACAATGTTCCGCTTGAGACTGCGCAGAGATTTGCGAAGGAATTGGGATTGGAGGAGGGAGCGGCGGGTTCATGGCACAAATGGAATCCGGTGGTGCGACTGGGGCTTGATGCCAGCGCTGATGCGTTAGAGATCAGGAGAACGGTCTTAGAATTTGGAATCCCTCTTATAGAATATGCAAAGCTGAGCGGCACATGGGAGTTTAGTGATGGTCAGCATACGTACCAGCCGCCCATGTGGACCAAAGATAAGGTTTTGGGAATAATTCGAGATATGGCTTCCCGATATCATGAATTGCTTTCCACGATTCCGTAACTATTATGAGCGGCTCATTGAGCCGTTTTTTATTGCGCAGGAATCGCCGGCATGGTACTTTTGAATCAGGTCATTCAGAGTATACTGGAGATATATGGAGAAGCGCGGCAAATTTATTGTTTTCGACGGTCCCGACGGCTGTGGCAAGGGTACGCAGGTGATGCGGCTGGCAAGTTATATTTTCAATAAGGATAAATCCAACAGTATTTTTGTCACCCGCGAGCCGTACCGATCGCGCTATTACCAGGAGATCAGGAGAATGCTCAGGGAAAGCGCCGATCCGAAGGAAAATGCCGAGACTTTCGCGCGCCTATTCGTAGAAGACAGGAAAGTCCATGCCGGTCTGATCGAGCGCCATCTACGGGACGGGGATTTCGTCATTTCCGACCGATATAAATATTCCACGCTGGCATATCAGCAGACGCAGGGCATCCAACTAACAAAACTCATCGAGATGCACGAAGGAATATTGGTTCCCGATCTGGTGTTTTTGATCGATGTGCCCGCGGAAATCGCGGTTGAGCGGCTGGCGAAAGATACCGGGCGGGAATATAAGGAAGTGTTTGAAAAGCTCGAATTCCAGAAAAAGCTCCGGAAAAATTTCTTAGCGCTGCCGAAGCAGCTGCCGAACGACCGCATCGTTGTCATTGACGGCACCGGCAGCGTTCCCGAAGTTTTTGATGCCATCCGCTCTGAGATGGACAGAATTTTAACCGCTTAACGGCGGTTTTTTATTTATGCTGAGCCGGCCGGAGGATCACCGATGCGGACTATAAATACGGGCGTATTTCCTTTATAATAATGAGATATGAATTCAGGGATTCCGCAGCAGAAACTCGTCTCGGATCCGGTGCTCGGACTGATCGATATCGGAAAATTCCTGCCGATGATCGATGTCCGGCAGTTCCAGTCGATGGCGTATAAATACCAGCTCGGTCTGGCATTTTTGCTTTTTCCGTCCGCGACGCATACCCGCAAACAGCATTGTCTTGGCGCGCACCAGCGGACCAAGGATCTGATGCGCCGGTGGGTGGACGCGGGGATGGTGACGAAAGAGCAGGCGCACGCGGTAAATGCGTTCGCGTTGTATCACGATATCGGTCACGGGCCTTTTTCCCACACCGTCGAGCCGCTCTTTGACCTGATTCCCGGAGCGAAGAAGACCAAGCTGCGCGCGGACGATGCGATGGGCATCGATATCGCGAGAAGCCTTCGGCAGAACGTGGAGGCGTGCGGCGTCAACTTTGATCTGTTTATGAACATTTTTGAGCATAAGGATCCGCTGTATCTGGCGGTGCATGATAAGAATCTGGGAATAGAAAAAT
>CAYUKW010000019.1:4262-9358 GCA_964445395.1 uncultured Candidatus Saccharibacteria bacterium | reverse complement strand
AAAAAGATGATTCCCGAGGCGCCATCACCGGCTCGGAATATCTGGGCGCATTTGCCAGGTGGGAATATTGCACCGACAGCAAGATAAGAAAAAAACTCAGCGCGACAATGATGATAACCAGGACAGGAACAAGGTTCATCGGATTATCGTGGATCTGATGATGAGGATAGCGCGAACAGCGCTTCATTTCAAAACCATTCGGGAAGTGAAATATGATCGGCTCGCCGCAGAGCTGGCACTGGTTACAGACCCAGCGCCACCACCGCTTATATTTATTTGATCGGGCGACATTCCGCTGCGCCTCTCTCAGCAGATCCGAAGGATCTTCTGCCATAAAAGCTCTCAAAGTTCGGCTTGTTTTTCACTGTACCAAGAATCTCTGCGGAAAACAAATCAATTTTCCAGCGCGTCATGCCACAATATCTTTTCAACCTTTCGGATCGGTTTCCCCTCTTTTTCGCCGAACGTCCAATGGCTCACCGCGGGAATTCCGGTATCGGAATCATTGCTTATCGCCAGCCCGTTGCCCGTATAGAATCCGATATGCCGGTTTCTCCCGCCATGTGATTCTTTCGATTCCCAGATCAGCACCGCGCCGGCGCGCGGCTCGGAAATTTCCCTCCAGCCGCGCGCCAGAAGATCCTTCTCAGTCGAGTCCACGGTCAGGTGCGGTTCCGTGATCAGCTTCAGCGCCGAAAACATATGCAGCACATTGGACGCAAAGAATGCGCACGACACCTCGCCATTGCGGGTCGCGTCTATTTTTTCGCCGCCGATTTCCATGAAAAAATTACGGAACATCCGCGATCCGACGCTGTTTCTGATGACCGCAAGATACGTCTCGAAAAAATGAATTTTTGTATTCGGTTTATCCATGGGTGATTCTTTTTATGAAGCTCCTATGATCCATAGTACCCTGCGGAAAATATTTATTCAAACCAGGAAGTGAGAATTCGGCAGGTCTGGATTCAGGCTTTTCTTAGCAGAAAAGCCTAGCCGAATTTCTACTTCCTGGCAAACAAAAAAATCGGCGTTGCGCCGATTTTAGTAATTCACGAAAGGCTCGATATCTTCAGATTTTTGAGATCTTTCAGTACTGCCATGACGATTCCCACGGTCAATCCCTTATTCCCGGTATTGCTTTCGGTGAAAAAGGTGTCATCGCCCAGATCCAATCCGATAACGATCTTATACCATCTCCGATTTGAAGGCTTGCTGCCATCCGCTCCGGTACCGGCCTGGGACAGTATGTAATTTTCCAGAATCTCCTCAACCGCTGTGTTCTTGGCGTTCGTCTTGATTTCCGTCAATTTCGGATCCCTCATGTCGTACGTGATCTCCAGCCGAATATCAACCTTCACGTGACCCTTTGTCATTGCCGAGCCGCCCATTATCAAAAACTGCTATTCAATAGCTTAAACCATCCAAGTAAGATTTACAATATAGCGTCATTCCCTCCCGGACAAAGACTTAAGCACCAGTTTCGCGGCATAGATGCCATTGATAAACGCATCTTCGGTACTCGCGACATCATGATCGTTTGCAAGGAAAAGATCCGGCGCCGGATGCATATTGATATACGCATCCCCCAGAAAGAACAGCGCCGGTTTCCAGGTCTTGCGCGCGATGACTTCATAGCTTTCAAAATACCTGCCGATATTGTCCTTGGTCGTATAAAAATAAAGATAGGTTCCGTCCGCTTCCTTCGCGGTCAGGCTCGCCTCTTCCAGCGAGAAAAAATTGTAATTCTTCACGTCATATTCCGGCCGGATGACGCCCTTGATATGGTACATGGAGCATTCAATGGTGCCTTTTATTTTTTGCGGCGCGACCAGCGTATTCGTCACCGTCATCGGCGTCGCCAGAACCAAAACCCTGCAGGAATACCTTTTCCCGCCCCTGGTCTTCACTATGAATCCCGGATTATTTTTCTCCACCGACAGCGCCGAATCCAGAATGATGTCGTCTTTGAAAGGTGCGGTCAGTTTCCGGAAATCAAACTTGAAAGAATAGCTCAGGATGAGCATCGGCAGGAGCGACCCGAGAAAATACGCCGTCTGCACTTCATGCGGATCATAAAAAAATGACGACCACAGAATCTGTTCAAGATATTCTTTTACGAACGCCTCCAGATTCTTTTCCCGGATATACTCAGCGGCTTTTTGGTGATAGCACCTCCTTAGGAATGGATCCGCCTCAATGAGCTTTTGGCGGGATTCGTTCAGGGAATTTTTGCGCAACGTATTGAAATGGGAACGGAACCGGAACAAATCAACAAAAAGCCGGAATGCCGCCGGGATATGCTTTATGATCCGAAAAGAAAAGATATGATAATGCGCGCTGCCATTATGAAAATGATAGTCCCACCATTTCAGCCAGCGGACTTTGGTGATGTAGGGCATGATATTTTTGCAATCCCTAGTGACGTAGTATGCGCCATAATTCACCGCTCCGTCCGCAGACGTCTTCACTCGCCCGCCGATATCCTCGGTGATGATTTTAAACTTCTTCCCGTTTTCGTTCAGATGCTTTGCGCATCCGAGGCCCGCCAGACCCCCGCCGACAATGATGATATCCGCATGCTCCATTTTTTAATCATAACAAAAAATGCTGCCTTGCCGTAACAGTATGATGTCATGCAGGAAAATGATTGACGCCGGACTATGAAGCAAGTAATCTGAATGCAGAAGCTTGAATACCGAATAGGGAACGCAATGTTCGGAATCGGATCGCAGAAATCTGAAAATTTCAGATCCTTTGATTCTGACGCGCGCGATCTGGTGATCGCGTTCAAACGGGTCGTTCTGCGGCGCTACGGCAAAGATTCGCTCTGCGGCGTTCCGCGGAAAATAATATTCAAAGGCCCGGTCACCTATGTTTCCGTGGCAACCAGCTGTACGGAAACGGAAAAAGGCATCTTCGATTGGGTGCGGGTCAAAGCCAAAGCCCTGGATGCGGTTTTCTGCGTTGCGATGGACAATCATCCGCAAATCTATTGTGAAGCCGATGTCCGCTTTGAAAAAGAGATTGAAGACTTCATGAATGCGATCGCAGGACAGCTGAAACAAGACAGCATCTATCGGAACAAAGCAGTCACGCTCAAGGGCAAATTCATCGACGTCGCCGGAGTAAATATCGCTGATTTCGTATATAACAGCGCAGTGCTGCAGGCGCTGGAAACGCACATCTGGACGATCATCGAACAGCCCGAACGCTGCAAACAACATAATCTTCAGCTGCAAAGAAAAATCCTCCTCGTCGGAACCTATGGCGCCGGCAAGACATTCACCGCCCGCCTCACCGCGAAGAAAGCCAACGCGCACGGCTGGACATTTTTCTATATGCCGGCGACCGAACGGGGCAACTCGGATGCGATCCGGGATATCTTCGCCCTTGCCCGCAAATATCAGCCCGCTGTCATCCTCATTGAGGACATCGACCACGAACAGCGGATCGCCGACGACTATCACCTCAAGAAGACGCTGGAGGAAGTCGACGGCATCATTTCCAAATCAGACAATATCGTGGTCATCATGACTGCGAATAAAGCCGATAATATCGCGGGAGGCCTGCAGCGGCCGGGAAGAATCGACGCCATCATCCGCCTCGGCATCCTCAATGCCGAAGATATCGAACGGCTGATCAAGGTGACTGCAAAGGAAAACATGCTCGAAACCAATATCGATTGGCGGGAGATCGCAAAACACTGCGAAGACTATTCGCCCGCATTCATCAAGGAAATCGCGACCAATGCCCTGCTCTGCATGATCAGTAAGCGCAAAGAAAAAATCTCAACTGAAATGCTCGTCCAGGCTGCCAAGGATCTGAAAAGCCAGGCCGACGCCTGCGCCCAATCCATGGGCTTCAAACAAAAATAATCTCCCCTCGGGGAGATTTTTAAATTAAAAAACCGCTGAATGCGGTTTGAGGTGAAATAGTTACAATAATATTATGGTGCCACCGAATCCGATATCCTTGCGGGACGCCTTCAGCATCTTTTTTTCATTTCTCGTCAACGGCCTACTACAACGACAAATGCTCTTTACTATATATTCCAGCATGCCGACATGCGTGGGCACGGCGAGCGATGCGGCCATCTTTCTGGCAAGTTCCCGGGCTTTCCGGCCATTTTCCGCCCAAAGAAAGACGGTGATGATATCCTTGCTTTTGTCTTTTTTCAGATTCACGCCCTCGGCGGTTCCCAGCAGTTGAATCCTGTAATATTTCATTCCGCTTCCCTATTTCAAGAAACAGCTAACTATAGAATAGCATAAAAAATCAATTAAAGCTTGGCTGAGCCTGCCCAGAGGATCGGATCCTTGCCGTACCGCTGTAAATACTCATTCGTCTTGCGGAAATGCCGGCAGCCGAAGAAGCCGTTCGAGGCGGAATACGGGGACGGGTGCGCGGCCGTGAGGACGAGATGCTTTTCCCGGTCAATGACGGCTCCTTTCTCTTGCGCATATTTGCCCCACAAAAGAAAAACGAGATGCTCTTTTTTATCCGAGAGCGCCCTGATGACCGCATCGGTAAATTGCTCCCATCCCTTGTTCTGATGCGAGCCGGGATTTTTCGCGCGCACGGTCAGCGTTGCGTTCAAAAGAAAAACGCCCTGCTGCGCCCAGTGTTCAAGATTTCCGGACGCGGGAATCGCCAGCCCGAGTTCATCGTGAATCTCTTTATAAATATTCTGAAGAGAGGGCGGGATTCGGACGCCGTCGGAAACGGAAAAACAAAGTCCGTTCGCCTGTCCTTCGCCGTGATACGGGTCTTGCCCGAGAATGACGACGCGGACGCTCTCAAACGGACAAAGTTCGAACGCGCGGAAGATGAATTTCGGCGGCGGATATATTTTCGTGCTCTTGTACTCCTTTCGAATGAACTCCGCCAGATCCGCAAAATACGGCTTCGAAAATTCCTCCTGCAGCGCCTCTTTCCATGACGGTTCGATTTTTATATCCATAACTGGGGTGCCTAGAGGGAATCGGACCCTCGCTACCGCTGCCACAGAGCGGAGTTCTACCATTAAACTATAGGCACCATAAATGTCTGCTCTAGCGTATCTCAAAAATCGGAGAAATACAAACTATTCTTCT
>CAYUKW010000019.1:0-4162 GCA_964445395.1 uncultured Candidatus Saccharibacteria bacterium | reverse complement strand
AAAAAAGCCTCGCAGGATGCGAGGCCACCTCAAGGGCAGGAGCCCGAGGATTTGGCGGGAATGAACCGATGAGCCGAAGCTAGGCGATGAACGCCATCTTCGGATTGTACGACGGCTTCAGGACGAAGCCGTACTCGGACAGAAGCACGCGCTTCGTCTGGTTGATGCCGCGCACGGTGCGCGGGCGATCGACGCCGAGCATCTCCCCGACCTTACGGACCGAGATCCGCTTGCCGCGGATATAGATGCGGTGCAGCCGCTCGCCCACGGACATCGCGTTGAAGCGCGCGTCCTCGATGAGCGCCTCCTCGTGCATCCGGTTCAGGCGGTACGCGGCGACCCGCTCCGGCGAGAACACTCCGACGATCGGCAGGAACAGCTCGATGAGCCAGTTCATGATCCCTCTTTGGAAGGTGCGATGTGAGCTTTGCAGCTCCAAGCTTTTCAGCTTGTTTTTATATTATAGCATATATATAGGATTTGTCAATACCCCGCCGCACCAGCAATGCAAAAGCCCCCGATCGCGCCGGGGGCTTACTCATATTTGCGAGTCAGGATGGCTTCAGGAACATTCCCCAGAATTCCCACTCATCAGTTTCCCGGTTGAACCTTTCACAGCGCTGGGGCGCGGAATAAGTGTCCAATGGCGTCTCGTCATCAAGCCGTATCAGAATCTGCTCGCCGTCGAATTTGCCTTTTCCTGAAAACAGAAGTCCGCCGTGCCGCTCGCCCTGGCACTCGGAAAATATATCCGCCAGCAATGTCGCTTTCGCGGAACCCGGCAGCCGGATGGCGGATTGCGTCCAGTACGTCCGCAGAAGATACGGACCCCACTCATTGGCATAATGCAGCATGCCCAGGAGATTCCATTTCTCATTCTCCGGATCCCATTGCAGGCAGTGGCTATTATAATTTTCCGTGAGAACAGTCCGGAAATACAGTATGTCGGCATCGGGATTCGCCGGTTCGAACTTGAGCGCTTCGAAACCGCCGATCGTGCAGGTCCCAAGGCACTTTGCCAGCATCTGCTTCAGGACGATCACTTGCGGGCCCCCTCTGATCTGCAATTCCTTCCAGATAATCGAAAAAAGATCCGGGTCCATGCCGCGCCTTTTCAAAGAATAACTTATCACCACCGTACCACAAAAAATGGCAATGTAAAACCCTTTTTAACTGCCACTGGGAATTAAAACTGGATTGAGGCGCGGGAGAGAATCGAACTCTCGCATAGGAGTTTTGCAGACTCCTGCCTTACCACTTGGCTACCGCGCCTTATATTTTCCCGGCGAAGTCATCGCCTGAAATCATTCTCCGAATGTGCCTCTGCACCAATCTTACTCACTTTTATCCGCTTTTTCAATCTCAGCCTGAGCGCCCTCGTTTCCCGCTCCGGACCGCATCTCTTGTTCTATCTGCAGGAACGTCTTTTCCAGTTTCGCCGCATGGCTCATGCCGGTATCCATGATAAACCGGATTTCCGGCATCGGCCTGATATTTATCTTTCTCAGCAGAAGATGCCGCAGATAATTTTTCGATTCGATGAGCTTATTGACGACGTCCTCGCTGCGCTCGTCCGGAATGACGGACACGTACACATCGGCATAGTCCAGATCTTTCTGGATGATGACTTCGGTGATGGTGACCAACGCGCCGCCGAATTCCATTTCGCGCATGATGACATTATTCAGATGTTCCTGAATAAGGCCGGTGACCCGCTGATGGCGCAAAAAAGGCATTACGGTTGAAGCAGGGAATCCCCGAGCTGGATTTTAATTTCCGAATCAAAAATCAGGCCGCACTCATTTCCTTCCGCCACGCTGTTCGCATCCTTCTTATTCTGCTGGAGATTCACCACTTTTCCTTTGCCGAGGATCTTATCATCGCGCCGGATGTCCAGCCACGCCTTATTGAGAATCTTCCCTTTCACCACCTTGCCGCCGATGGTCTGCACGTTCCCTTTCGCGCTGAATGCGCCCAAGATCTGCAGTTCGCCTATATATTTTCCTTCATGCATCACCAGAAACATCGCTTCAATCTGCTCGACGAGCTTATAAATGATCTCATCCGCCAGAATCCTGATGTCGTGCGTGCGGGCGAGGCTTTCCGCCGCTTTGGTCGGATAGGTGCGGAACGCGATGATGAACGCGCCCGTCGCCAGCGCGTCTTTTACGTCGCCGTCGGTGATGTCGCCGACCGTCTGGCTGATGATTTCCATCCGCTGATTTTTCGCTATTGGAATTTGCTTCAGCAAGTCATTCAGCGCTTCCAGCGATCCCGCGACATCCGCTTTCAGAATCACGCGGATAGTCTGCTCATCTTTTGTCTTGCTTCCGGTCACGCGGGTCGATGCTTTTTTCACCACTGCCGCCAGCGCTTCCGCGGAAAGTTTTCCCGCGTTGAATTCCTCGCCGACGGCGGGCAGCTCTTCAAAACCGATGATGAGCGCCGGACTGGACGGCAACAGCTCTTTGACCTGCTTTCCCAGGAAATTTTCCAGAATTTTCACTTTCCCCTTCGCGCTCGGCGTCATGATCAGATCGCCCTGGCGCAATGTCCCGTTTTTCAGGATGACCGTCACGGTGTTGCCCCGGCGGCTGTCCATCTTCGCTTCCAGAACCATGCCGCCGGCAAGCGCGCCCGGATCATACGAGAGATCTTCCACTTCCGCCGTCAGCATGATCAGATCCAGAAGCTCCGGAATGCCTTCGCCGGTTTTGGAAGAGATTCCCTGATAGCTGATGTTGCCGCCGAATCCTTCCAGGAACACTCCGTTGACGCTCAATTCATTTTTCACTTTTTCCACATCAGCCGCAGGTTTATCGATCTTCGTCAGCGCGACGACAAACGGCGTTTCGGAATCCAAAAGCGCTTTCAAGGCTTCTTTGGTCTGCGGCTTCACTCCTTCGTCGGCTGCCACCACCAGAATCGCCACGTCAGCCACGTGCGCGCCGCGAACCCGCATCTTGGAAAATGCCTCATGTCCCGGAGTGTCGATAAAGGTGATCCGCTGCCCGTTATGATCGATTTCATAGGCTCCGACGGATTGCGTGATGCCGCCGGCTTCTTTTGCGACGACATTAGTCTTGCGGACATAGTCCAGCAGGCTGGTTTTGCCGTGATCCACGTGCCCCACCACCACGACCACCGGCGGGCGTTTTAAGTTGTTCTGTTTTTCAGTTGCCATAAGATTTCATAAAAATACCACGATTTTTTAATTCTGGCAAACAAAAAATCCCGTATGGGATTTAGTTGCGATTCAAGAGAAGGCTGCTGATTTTCAGCCGATGATGCTTTCTGCGGTTCACAAACGCATGCTTCGGCTCCCGCTTTACCGGAAGCTTATTGTGCACAAGCGTTCCCTTGCCCCACCGCTGCGCCGTCGACATAGCTGCCGATCCCCTGAATGTAGAGAAACAAAGAACTTACAGAATATACCCCAGGTGCGAAATAATTGTCAACAATAAAAATGAAGAACCGCTCAAGAGGTCCCGATCAGGAGCGCGGCTTCCCGCGCCATCTCGCCCATTTCGTCGGTCGCCACGACCGCAATTTTTACCGAAGCGCCCGCATCGCCGATAAATCCGTCGCTGCCGGCCATCTGGCTGTTTTTCTCCTGATCCAGCCTGATGCCAAGACCTGCCAGCTCTTCGCAGATCCGGCTTCTTATCAGAGAAGACCGCTCGCCAATGGTGGCCGTGAACACCATCAGATCCAGCCCGCCCAGAACCGCCGCATAGGCGCCGATATATTTTCTGACTGCATAGGCAAACGCATCAATCGCCAGTTTCGCTTTCTGATCGCCCCCTGCTTCGAGCTCGATCAATTTCTGCATATCCGCGGTCGAGCCGCTCAAGCCCAGAAGACCGCACTGGGTGTTGAAATACGTTTCCAGCTCAGCCAGGCTCATGGCGGATTTTTGGAGCAGATAAAAAACAGCGCTTGCATCGATATTTCCGATGCGCGTGCCCATGGTCAGCCCCTCCAGCGGAGTGAAACCCATGGAAGTATCAAAACTCATTCCGTCTTTCACGGCATGGACGCTGGCGCCTGAACCGAGATGGCAGATGATTGTCCGCGGCGGAACAGCTCCCGTCATGCTTTTAATTTTATCGATAACCGACTGGGCCGAAATGCCGTGATAGCCGAAGCGATAAATACCGTA
>CAYUKW010000018.1:0-9765 GCA_964445395.1 uncultured Candidatus Saccharibacteria bacterium | reverse complement strand
GAAAAAACCGGCGTCACCTGCCCGAAATGTAAAGTAGGCGAAATCCTGGAGCGCCGCGGCAGATTCGGACTGTTTTATTCCTGTTCCAATTATCCGAAATGCGATTTCGCCATAAAAGCAAAACCAACCGGCAGAATCTGCGACCTCTGCGGATCGCTCATGATGGAGGGCACGAAAACCATCCCTGAACGCTGCTCCAATAAACTTTGTCCCAACCACAATCCGCAGAAACTCCAGAAGTAACACGCCATAAATGAAAATAATCACTTTAAACACCTGGGGCGGAAGAGCCGGAGAGGATGCCGTGCTTTCTTTTTTTAAAAAACATGCAGACGCGGATATTTTCTGCCTGCAGGAAATTTATCATAAGGCCGCCGCTGTTCCGCCGGAATACAAAAGCGATATGCTGAATATATTTTCCGATATCCAGAAAGTGCTTCCCGAGCACACCGGCTATTTCAGGCCGGCTATCGAATCTTACGGAATCGCGCTGTTCGTCAATAAAAAGATAGCTGTCCTGGATGAAGGCGAGGTGATCATTTACCAAGTCCCCGGCTATGGATCGGAATTCCATGGCAGCAATCATCCGAGGAATCTGCAATATCTCCACTTTTTGAAAGACGGGAAGGAATACACGGTGGCGAATGTGCATGGTCTTTGGAATGGCATGGGCAAAACCGACACTGAAGAAAGGATCTGGCAGTCGGCCGCAATCAAAAATTATATGGATTCCGCGAAAGGCCTTAAGATATTATGCGGAGATTTCAACCTGCGTCCGGATACGAAAAGCGTCTCTCTCATTAAAAAGGAAATGAGGAATCTGATAAGAGAATACAATATCACTTCCACCAGAACTGCGCTCTATCAGAAACCTGAAAAATACGCCGACTATATTTTCATTTCTCCCGAAATTGAAGTGAAAGATTTCAAAGTACTGCCCGACCAAGTTTCCGATCACTCCCCCTTGCTGCTGGAAATATAAGTCCAGATAGGGGCAAAACGGCCGATTTAATTTCTGGCTCGCAATTCAATGAAATACTACCGGGGAGTGTAATGCGCTTCCCGATTCGGATATACTGAACATATGCGGGCCGCAAAAATAGAGGAGCTCATCAAAACAAGCGAGCTTGTCAGGAAAGCGTACGAACTTTCCAAAAAGCTCCACGAAGGCCAGAAGCGCAAAACCGGCGAGCCGTATTTTAACCATGCCCTGGCGACCGGCGAAAATATCGCCGAATGGGGACTGGATGAATCAAGCATCGCCGCCGGACTTCTGCATGATGTCGTGGAAGATACCGATTACACGCTGGATAAAATAAAGGCGGAATTCGGAGATGAAGTGGCGTTTCTCGTTGATGGCGTTACAAAAATAAGCAAAATAAAATACCGCGGCATGGAGCGCCAGGTGGAAAATCTCCGGAAGATGATCCTCGCCCTCAGCCAGGATATCCGCGTCGTCATCATCAAGCTGGCGGATCGGCTCCATAACATGCAGACGCTCGGCGCGCTGCCGCCGCAAAAACAAAAGCGCATCGCACTGGAGACCATGGAGATCTATTCGCCGATCGCCTACCGCCTCGGAATGCAGAAGATCAGCGGCGAGCTGGAAGACCTGGCATTCCCCTATATCTATCCGCAGGAACACCGCTGGCTCATCAGCCACGTGAAGGAAAAATATGAGGAACGCGAACGCTATTCGGAAAAAGTGGAGCCGATACTGATGGAAGCTCTGCAGAAAGCCGGCATCGAAGTGCTCTCCATCGACTATCGCGCCAAACGGTATGCCAGCCTGTATAAAAAACTGCTGCGCTACGATATGGATATCGATAAGATCTACGACCTTGTCGCACTCCGGGTTGTCGTGAAAAATGTGGAGGACTGCTATGCCGCGCTCGGCATCGTACACAATCTCTGGCCGCCGCTGCCGAACCGCATCAAGGATTACATCGCGCTTCCGAAACCGAACGGCTACCGGAGCATCCACACGACCGTGTTCTGCGTCGACAACCGGATCACGGAAATCCAGATCCGCACCCAGGAGATGCACGACGAGGCGGAAATCGGCATCGCCGCGCACTGGGCGTACGAGCAGGCGAAGCAATCCAAGGCGTATCTGGAAAAAAAGTCCGTCAGCGCCGGCACGAAAGAACTGCAATGGGTCCAACAGCTCCGCAGCTGGCAGAAAGAATCCAGCTCGCCGGAAGAATTCATGGAATCGCTAAAGATCGATTTCTTCAAGGACCGCATCTTCGCCATCACGCCGAAAGGAGAAGTCATCGACCTGCCGGCCGGCGCCACGCCGATCGATTTCGCGTACCAGATACACACCGACGTGGGCAATTCCTGCACCGGCGCGAAAGTGAACGGCAAGATCGCCGCACTCAATGCGCCGCTCCGCTCCGGCGACATCGTGGAGATTCTCACGCAAAAAAACAAGAAACCGTCCGAAGACTGGCTGGAAATCGTCAAGACCGCCAATGCCAAAAATCACATCAAGGCCGCGCTGAAAGGAAAAACCGCCCGCCTGGACAAAGCCGAACCAAAAGAAACCGAACTCAAGCTGGTCGTAGAAGACCGCGCCGGCCTCCTGAAGGACATCACTGACATCATCGCGCGGTCGCATTTCAATATGACGTCGATCAACACGATCACCAACGCCAAATTTCCCGTGCTCCGCATCCGCCTCGATATCGTCAACAAGGACAAAGTGGAAAAGCTGATCGTCAAACTGAAAAAACTGAAAGAAATAAAGGAAATCAGCTATCTGTTTGTCTAGTTTTCATATCATAGGATTTATAAATAGACAAATAAAAAAACCATCATTATCTGACGGTTTATAATTACTATTTTCCCCTATTTCTTTTTTTAGTTTTTTCCCAACCCCGCTTTTAGTTTCTCTATTTTTTTATCTAGTTTCTTCATCCGTTCCGAAAATTCACGGTCCGATCGTTCCTCGTATTTTACATTACATCCGTAGTGTTTAGAACCATGACAAGATTTTTCAGTGCAATCTTTGTGGTATAGCTTAATATCTTCCCGAGTCCAATATCCCTTTCCTCTGCAGATCTCGCATTTCTTGCGCTCATCCAAAGAACTCCGACCATTTCCACCACAAGAATTGCAGTGGTTCGCCCCCGCAGGAATGGGCTCTGCAGGACGAGAAGAGGCTGAAAGAATCTTTTTCTTCTTTTCTTCAAATTCCTTCTTTTCCGCCTCCTCAGTCAACTTTTTTGCGCGCACCCAAACCCACCTATTATTCTTTTTTCTCCGAGGCCTCCCATTTTCAACAGGGCACATCCAGCCATTTGAAGAAACGCCGTCGATGGCACTCCAAAAATTCCATTCCCCATAACCATTCTCACCAGGGCCCACTTTAATAAAAGTGACATCTTTCGCTCTCTTGCTGAATCTTGGCCCGCCGCCATCCATACGGTTCTCTTTCTTGGCCATCTTTCCCCTTTATCTTTTTAAGATGCTAGTTAATATAATATATCCTTCAAATAAAATTTACAAATAAAAATACTATCAAAAAATAGCCGACTACGCAAGCTAAACAAAAAACGCCTTTATGGCGTTTTAAATATCGGTAAATCTTTTAATTCCCACATCGATTCAATTATAAAATCCGGGTTCATCTTTTTAAGTCTTTCGTGATCGTGCAGTCCGCCGCAGAATGCGATGCTGACGCATCCGGCCTTTTTGGCGTGCCGGATATCCCCTTCCTGATCGCCTACGTAAGCGACCTCACCGATCGATACTCCGGACAAGGCAGCTATTTCACAAAGTGCCGATGTCTTATCAGAAACGCTTCCGGAAACTTTTAAAAATAAATCCTGAAAACCGTATTTTTCAAGGAGCGGCAGGGTAATTGCATTCTGCTGGGTGCTGACAATTGCCAAGCGTAAATTCCGGACTATCAGCCATTCCAAAATCTCTTTCAGTCCGGACGCTGGCAACGGATAATCCTGATTTTGATACAACTGATTATAAACTTTATAAAGATCCGCATCGCTCGCCATCTCTTCGCTTATGCCATTCTCGCGATAGATGCTCGTCCATGGCTGGCCGAAATTTTTCTGCAATATTTCCAGCGGCAATGGCTCCATTCCGTATTTCGGAAAAATTCCGCTGATTGCATTCCAAAATATCTTCGTATCGTCGAATAAAGTCCCATTCACGTCAAACGCGACTATTTTTACTCTCATATTCTTCTTTTCAGATTAGAACTAAATAAAGTATATATAAATTGCCGATAGAAATCAAAATCCCTCCGTGGTTATCCATGGAGGGATTGCTGGAATTTTATTCCAAAACTACTGGCGGGGACGAACAAGACGATCGCCGACGCCCCAATCGAGATCGAGCCAGAGCCAACTCAGATGCCAGCGGCCGGCAATCCATTCAAGATATGGGACGCTGTAGCTGCCGCTCAGATCACGCCAGACTGTTCCCGAGAAAATAAGGTGCTTGCCTTGCCATTCTTTCAGGAGCAGCTCCTGGTGTTCCAGCAGGTATTCCGCATGCCTCTGTCCAAGATTAGCGTTGAGCTCTTTGGCTCTCTGCCTAACTATTTCGCCGGCAATATACGATTCATTCGGCCTTCTAAAATCTATAAGCTCAGGAGTGAATGCTCCGGAGAACGGGACGTCTTCGACGAGCTTCCAGCGGTACACATTCATGTCATTGGCGAAAGACACGGGTGGAACTTTCTCTTCCTTTCTCGGGACAAGACAATGACAGTCTATGAAATTCTGGATTTGATCGTTAGTTAAATCGCCGCCCTTAAGCTGTTTCCACATCTCCCGCGCCTGATCATCCAGCTTTTCACGCATCTCAAGAAGCTGTTTTTCATCCGGTTTCTCACAAGCAATTACCGGGAATCCGATGCTCAACATACAAGCCATGCCGACTGCGGCGATGATGATCTTTTTCATCAAATTCTCCCGATCTATTTTATAAAGAACTTTAGTATATATTACTCCCAGCCAGAGATTAAATCAAATATGCGAACCAAAAACCGAATCGAATAAAAACATATTTGGATGGGATAAATAGATAGATAAAAAAACTGCCTTTTAGCAGTCAATTATGCAAAAGAAAAATACGTAATCCGATTAAGGCGTTAAATTCCATTCGCCATCAATGCATTTTGCCACGGAGTGCCCGCCGACTGGCTGACCTTCGTTATCTAGAAGCACAATATTGATCACCGTATCTAACGCCGACCCTTCTTTATATTTGCCCTTTCTCATATATGAATATTCCATATCCCCGCCTTCTCCGGAAATCCTAACCTCCCACAAGTAAAGGCCCTTTTCATCTTCAAGTTTTCTCAGCTCTTTATATTCCTTTTCTCCGAATAACCGCTCGAAAATTGAACGCACCTCCTCCGGAGTAGGAATGGGTTCGGGTCCTTTTTCAGAAGCACGTGGAAGACTCTCCTCCTTCTCCGGCTTATTGAATTTTGGAGTTTCAAATCCCATATAATTACACCGTAAACTCGGGTTTCTGTTCCTGCCCATCTTCTGGGCGAGGCTCGCTATCGGCGGCGCTCTCTGTCGGAGCGGACGACAGATGCGAAAAAGCGTTATTCCGCTCCGCATCCTCTTTTGCTTTCATAAGCTTATCAATAATCCCCTGCAGCTCTTCCGGGGAATAGAAATTAATGGTCACTTTGCCGCCTTGGCCTTCTTTCTGCACCCTCACTTTCGTGCCGAGCACTTCGCGGAGCTGCTCTTCGATATGCATCGTTTCCGGATCCGGCATTGCCGGCGCCACCGGCGCCGCAACCTCCCGCTTCGCCAGAATCTTGCTGCGGAGCTGCCGCACGCTCAAATTATTCAGCATCAGATCGTCAAAAAGCATCTGCTGTTCTTTCAGGTCCGGCAGCATCAGCATCAGGCGCGCCTGGCTCTCGTTGATTTTCCCGGCGGAAAGCGCGTCCTGGATCTGCGTCGGCAGATTCAAAAGACGGATCGCGTTCGCGACCGCCTCGCGGCTCTTGCCGACCCGTACTGCGATCTCCCGCTGCGTCAGACCGAACTGATCCTGCAATTTTGAATACGCGCGGGCGGTCTCGATCGGATTCAGATTCTCGCGCTGGATATTTTCGACGATGGCAAGCTCCAACCGCTCCCGGTCCGTCGGAACCGATTTGATGATAGCCGGAACTCTTTCAAGTCCGACCAGTTTTGACGCCATGAGCCGCCGTTCGCCGGAAATCAGCTGATATTCGACGTCAGTGCCGTTCTCAGTGGGAATTTCAATCTTTGTGACCACTAACGGATGCAAAATACCGAATTCCCTGATGGAACTCGCGAGCTCGTGTAGCGCGCCTTCCTCAAAAACGCGGCGCGGCTGGAACGGATTCGGCTTGATCTTAGTGGTTTCAATATGAAAAATCGGGTCGGGCAATCGTTGCGGCAATGACGGCGGAAATTGATTATTTTGCATATGTAGGTTACATATATTATAATACAATATACATTTTAAATGAATGGCTAAAGCATTGATTTGAAATGCCGGGGTGGTGGAACTGGCAGACACACAGGACTCAAAATCCTGCGATCGCAAGATCATGAGGGTTCAACTCCCTCCTCCGGCACAAATTAAAAACCGTCCCGCTTAGCGGGACGGTTTTTAATTCTTGGCTGATATCTTATGCAAACTCCATTGAGCCAGCCAGGCGCTTCCGATGCCGATGAGCGCTCCACCGACGATATCCGACGGCCAATGCACGCCGGCGAAGATACGCGCCAGACCGATAATGGCCGCGGCGGCGAAAAAGCGCCAGCCCCATTTTTTATTGAAAAACCAGACTGCCGTCGCCAGCGCAAAGAAAAATGTCGCATGTCCGGACGGGAATGCATAGGAATTATCAACCACCAGCGGAGTGAATCCCAGCGCAACAAACGGCCGCAGGCGATGATAGGCGAAGCGGATCGCTTCGGTCAGGATTCCGCGGGAAATGATAAGCGAAAGGAACAGCGTCGCGTAATAATCGAATTTCTTCCGCATATCTTTTTCCGCAACGAACAAAAGAACTGCGGCAAGCGCGACAAGATACGGGAAATAATTGGCGAAGAAAATGCCAAAAAAATCCAGAATCTGGCTTTTGCCGGCAAGGTTATGGACTAATGAAAAAAGTTGCTGATCCATTATATATAGTTTATAAAGTTAGAAGTCCAAAGTCCAGAAAGTAAACTAAATCCGGATTCTGATTCCGCACTTTATGAACTTTCGACTTTATACACTTTTAACTCTGCGCCTTAGCGGCGGGTGAACGGGACCAGCCCCAAAAAACGGGATTTCTTGATCGCCTGCGCAAGATGGCGCTGATGCTTCGCGCAGCTGCCGGTGAATTTCGGATCGATGATCTTGCCCTGGCCGGAAATGAACTTCTTCAGAAGTTCGGCATTCTTATAATCGATCTCGTTTATATTTTGTGAACAAAAGTAGCACTGTTGTAACATATATTTTGAATATTTCTAAACTAGAATGGCAGATCTTCCGCTCCGACTTCTCCTTCGGTGACGTCAATCGTCGGAATCTCCGCAGTCTTCCCGTGGCCCTCTTCCGCTTCGGATCGACTCGTCCCGTTTGCGGGACCGGTTCCCTTAGCTTTGGCTCCCATCTGAAAATTTTCCATCATGATCTCCGTGGCATATCCTTTGGTGCCATCTTTCTTGTCCCACGTGCGGTATTCGATGCGGCCGTCCACATAGACTTCCTGGCCTTTCTTTGTCCACTGACCGATGATCTCGGCGAGTTTGCCGAATGCCACGCAGTTATGAAACTGCACCAGCTCCTTCTTCTCGCCTTCCTTTGATTTATACACGCGGTTCGTGGCGAGTCCGAATTTAACCACCGGCGTCCCGGACGGCAGCGCTTTCATTTCAGGATCATTGGTGACCCTCCCGATCAATTGTACCTTATTGAGATTCATTGTTATTTCAATATTTCTTCCAGTTTTTCTTCCAGGGCCTCATTCGTCAGCATGCCAGCGACCGCCGGCGCCGCCGGCAGTTCAGCGGTTTTCTTTGCGCCGCGTTCCGATCTGCCATCCCGCAGCGATGCCGATCCCTTCCCTACCGGAGGAGTTGTCACGAGCACCCGCAAAATCGCCTGGTTCAGATTCGCATCATGCATTATTTTTTCAACTTGTTCCGGCAGCGCCGAAAAATGCATGTATCCGAAATAAGCCTGATTGAGTTTCTTGATCGGATATCCCAATCGGGTTTCCGTTACCGCGCCCCGCAAAATCACCTCAGCGCCATGCTGCTTAAGCAAATTTTCCACCACCGTTTCAGTGCCGTGATTTTTCAGCAAAAATGCGATTTCGTATTCTTTTTTATCAGTTTTCTGTTCCATGCCTTTAATAGTACCTTATACTACCAAACTGCCGAATAATTGTCTATAGTTTGCTGTTTTATGCCTCATCATCTTCTCCTTGCGCATCATCTGCCTTGCCGGTTTCGTATTGCTTTTTCCAGCCGGTGCCGACCGGAATCAAGCGGCCGATGATCACGTTTTCTTTCAGGCCGCGGAGCGTATCCACGCGTCCTTCGGTCGCCGCCGTGATAAGCACGCGCGCAGTCTCCTGGAATGATGCGGCGGAGAGGAAACTCTGGGTAGACAGCGCCACTTTCGTGATGCCCAGCAGAAGCTGCTGCGCCTTGGCCGGCTGCTTGCCGGCTTTCTTGATAGCCCGGTTCACTTCCAGGAATTTTGATTTTTCCAGAATTTCTCCGCGCACCAGATCGGTATCGCCGGATTCTTTTATCTTCACGCGGGAGAACATCTGGCGGACGATGATTTCAATATGCTTGTTATTGATGGTCGCACCCTCAGAAACATAGATGCGGAGCACTTCATTGACGACATATTTTTCAACCGCTTTGCTGCCGCGGAGCAAAAACAGATCCTTGAGATCCAAAGCGCCTTCGGAAAGCTGGTCGCCTTTCTTGACGGTGTCGCCGACTTTGACGAACAGAACCGACAGGCGCGGCACCAGGTATTCGTAGGTCTTTTCTTTTTTATCCTTGCCGGCCGCCTTCAGGCTGACTGCCTTCAAAAGTCCTTTTATTTCTATCGCGGAAATCACGCCGTCATCTTCGGCAAGAAATGCGCGTCCTTTCGGCGGACGGATTTCAAAAATTTCTTCCACGCGGGGCAGACCGTGCGTAATATCGCCTCCGGCCACACCGCCGGTATGGAATGTTCTCATGGTCAGCTGCGTTCCCGGCTCGCCGATGGACTGCGCCGCCACGATGCCGACGGCGCCCCCCAGTTTCACGGAATGATTATTGCCGAGATCAAAGCCATAGCATTGGACGCAGAGTCCGTACAACGTCTTGCAGGTTATCGGTGAGCGGACTTTCACGGTTTCCAATTTGGAATCCTGCAGTTTGCCGGCAATCTCCCGGTCGATCATCTCGCCGGCCTTGATCACGGTCTTGCCGTTCACTTTTATATCTTCCAGCGAAGTTCTGGAAAAAAGCTGCTCTTTGAAATTCAGACCGAACTCCATGCCTTCTGCGCGGGAGATTTCAATGCCTTCTTTCGTTCTGCAGTCCTCTTCGCGGATCACCAGATCCTGGGATACATCGACTAAGCGGCGGGTCAGATATCCGGCAGATGCGGTCTTCAAAGCCGTATCCGTGGTGCCTTTACGGGCGCCGTGCGTGGAAATGAAGTATTCCAAAACGCTCAAGCCTTCTTTCAATGAAGATTTTACCGGAAGTTCGATGATTTCGTTTTTCGGAT
>CAYUKW010000017.1:0-9856 GCA_964445395.1 uncultured Candidatus Saccharibacteria bacterium | reverse complement strand
TTTTTACAAATCAAAAGAGTCCGATGATCACGCTCGGAAATGAAATTCAGGAACTGCAAAATAGTCCGCATAATCTTTCAGTGGAAAATCTCGCGAAACTCCTTAATATATCAACAGAGCAGCTGCTCGAACTTGAGCGCGAGGATATTAAAAAAACCCGGCCAGGAATGTTCTGCCTTTTCTCTCGAACGCTTCTCCTGTTCCGGAAACTTTCCTCCATCATGACCGGGAAAGAAATAATGGCATGGCTGGAGAAACCGCATTCCCATCTTGCCAATAAACCTCCGATCGATTGCCTCCGTGACATGGAAAGCAATCAACAGTATATGAAAGTTTCTGCTCTTGTCGAAAATGTCGTCGAACCCGTCAGAGAAGAAATTCGACGGATAAAATACGACGCCAGACTTAGAATCAGCGACTACCGAATGTAATACCTCCTCATGGGGGTATTTTTTATTTTCAAAAAAGGAACTATACTGTGAAAAGTTCACATAAAAAGAGAAGCTGATGCCGCGACTCCGACTCGTTGAACCGCATATTGACCGCAATGGCGAAAAAATCCATTGGCAGCATTTGTCCGCCGGCGAACAAGACTGCATCCGGCGTGCCATCGCCTACTATAATAGAAGACCGAAATACCTTGCCTTCATCGACTGGATGAATCGCCAGCCGGAAATCCGAAAACTTTTCCTGCACGGGCTCCGCCTGACCAAGGCCGGCCGGAAATCTAAAATGTATGAAATCTGCACTGATCTCCTTTTCCGGATAACCCGCGCGCACGGCATCACCGGCAGAACCCAAAACACACCGCTGCAATAAGGCGGTTTTTTATTTAAAATCAATATTGACTCAACCATTAAAAAGTCTTAGGGTATCAACAAATGGACAAACCCCTCTTCAACAGCTCATTCGGACTCAAGCTCAATCAGGAACAGATCGTGCAGGTCATTTCTGATTACATCGCCGCGGATCCGAATCGGGAATACAAAATCATCGTCGGCAGCGACTCGGAAAAACGCCTGGAGGACAAGGCGGATTTCGTCACCGCGATCGTCGTGCACCGCGTCGGCAACGGCGGGCGCTATTTCTGGCGGCATGTCAGCGGCGGCAACATCCATACGCTCCGCGACCGCATGTGGCAGGAAGTTTTATTCTCGCTGGAAGTCAGCAAAGAGCTGGTGGTGCTTTTGAAAAACGCGGGACTGGATAAATGCGCGTTTGAAGTGCATGTGGACGTCGGCGAAAACGGCGCTACTAAGACCATGATCCAGGAACTCGTCGGCGCAGTCCGCGCGCATAATTTCGAAGCGCGCACCAAACCGGACAGCTTCGCGGCGTCTAAAGTCGCCGACCGGCACGTCTAATCATATGGATAAACTCGTCATCGATATCGAAACCAAGGACAGCTTCGCTGACGTCGGCGGGCAAGCGAACCTCACGAAACTGCGGATCTCTTTTGTCGGCGTTTTTTCCTATAAACAGAATGCCTACCTGTCATTTTTTGAAAACGAGCTGGACAAACTCGGTCCGGTCCTCCAAAGCGCCGGGCTCATCATCGGCTTCAGCAGCAACCGTTTTGATATTCCGATTCTCAATGAATATTATCCATTCAACGTGAAAGCGATCGAGAGCCTGGATATTCTCGACGACATCGAAGAAAAACTCGGCCATCGCGTCAGCCTGGATCAGCTCGCGCACACGAATCTGAAAACCGGCAAAACCGCGCACGGGCTGGAGGCGATCAAATTCTACAACGAAGGACGCTTTGAGGATCTGAAAAATTATTGCCTGAACGACGTGAAAATCACCAAAGACCTCTACGAACTCGGCGTCCGGCAGAAACACCTGCTCGTGCCGACCAATCACGGAAAAGAAATCGTGAAAGTGGATTTCAACTGGCATGCGCGGCTGCCATCGATCGGAAAAACACTGACTCTTTTCTGATCGACCTCCGGAACGTAAATAAAAAAATCCCCTCGCTGAGCGAGGGGGGTGTGATATCAGAGGTAATTGCAGCTATATTGCGTGCGCAAGGTTTTCAGATCGCGTTCCAGGATGTTCTTTTCCGCATCCGTGCCTACGCGCAGAATGACTTTCCCGGAGGTGACGCGGAATACGGATCCGAACCAGCTCAGGCGCTGCATCGTCTGCACATTCAGCAGGCCGACACCGGTCAGGGAATTTGCCGTTCCGCTTTCGATGAAAATCTCCGGACCGCAGAGCGCGATAGCGATGCTGTTCGATTTTTCCCCGAGATCCAGCCAGAGCATCGCCGGGGCCATCACCGCATCCACCTTCCGGGGCGAATTCAGTTCGAAATTGACCACCGCGGCATTTTGCAGCGCCCACTTCGGACTCCGCGCATGGGAATCTTGAGCGAACAGGAACAAAGCGCCTACCAGCAATCCGGCAGTAACCAATCGTTTCATGCATGCCTCCTTGTGACGAACTGCGGAAAAGTATAGCAAGAAATATTACCGCGGTCAAATCACGGCGATCACGCCGCGATAATCAATCTGATTTCTTTTAAAACTTTTTTTAACGCGCCGGGACTGACAGCTTCCACATTCAACCGCAAAAGGTTTTCCGTATTGGACGGCCGAACATTGAACCAATAATTCGTGAACTCCATGGTCAATCCGTCCAGCCTGGAAATCCTGTCCGCTTTTTTCCCGTAAGCCTTTTCCAATCTGTCCAGGATCTTTTTCTTATCAGCCACGGAAAAATTGATTTCTCCGGAGCGGCAGTACTTCGGCAGCGCATCCAGCCAACCGGCAAAGCCGCCGCTGAGGCCGGACACAAAATTGATGACCGCAATCGCCGCGAAAATCCCGGAATCGCAGTAGGAAAAATCCTTGAAATAAAAATGTCCGGAATGCTCCAGTCCGAGCGACGCTTTTTTCTTCCGCATCATGGTCTTGAAAAAATAATGTCCGACCGCTGAAACAACCGCGCCGCGGACTCGCTTCAGCCGCCAGCTGGAAATTTCGCTGACCACAAACGGCGGCCTGAACATCTGCATGAGCGCAAAACCGATTTCATTCGCATCAATAAAGCGTCCGCGGTTATCGACAAAAAATACCCGGTCGCCATCCGCGTCGAAAATAACGCCCAGATCCGCTTTTTCTTTCTTCACTCTTTTTTCCAACTCGCTGGCCGCGCCTTTCAACAGCGGATTCGGGCCATGCGCCGGAAAATTCCCGTCCGGAGTATCATTCATTAAAATAACTTCCAGCTTTCCACTTTTAACGTTTACCTTTTTAACTACCCGGCCGGTCGTTCCATTGGAGCAATCAAAAACCACTTTCATTTTTTTCTTCGGCTTCAGATATTTTTTAAGAAAACCGGCGTAGAGATTTGCGTAATTCATATGATGCGTTCTTAATCCAAACTTACGAGCTTCCCGATTTCTTTGCCGCCGACCGGCCGCGCGCGCCTTTGCACGATCTTCAGCCCGTTATACTGCTTCGGATTATGCGACGCCGTCACCATGATTCCGCCGTCGGTATTCAGCTTATTCACCAGAAAATACAGCATCGGCGTGGTCATCAAACCGGCATCAATGACTTTTAACTTTAAACTTTCAACTTTCAGGCCGCTCTTGAGCGCCCTATATAATGAAGGTGAACTGAGCCGCGCATCGCGGCCGATGACCAGCTTCGCGCGCGCGCCGAAGTATCCTGCCAATGCGGTGCAAATTTTTTCCACAGTCGCCTCATTCAATTCTTCCGGATAAATACCCCGGATGTCGTTTGCTTTGAATATGGAGCTCACCTTTTTATTATAGTATAATTTCTTTAATTCTCTTAAAATTGATACAATAATATACATACATGGCCAAGAAAAATAAAAAACAGAATCGCGGAAACGGATTTTCAATCGGCGAAAAAATAAGTTCGCTGCGGTCGCAGGTCCATCCGGATACTGAGCGCAGCATCCTTGCGGTGCTCTTCATCGCCTGCGCGGCGATCCTGATCCTGGCCAGCGCCCACAACGCGGGGCCGATCGGCGAAGATATATTTTCCGGACTGATAAAGCTGTTCGGGCTCGGCTATTATCTTTTCCCGACCATTCTTCTGATCATGGCGGGCGTGTTCCTGTCGGTCAGCGAACAGAAAGAAAAGAAGTTCGGCATGACCTTTTTCGGCGCGCTGCTGTTCGTCAGCGCCGGCCTCGGACTGATCGATATCCTCTACCCGGGCAAAGGCGGACTGGTCGGTGCATGGATGGGTTCCATTGAAAATCTGTTCGGGTACACGGGCGGAATCATCCTGACCATCACGATGCTCGTCATCGCGCTCCTGCTCACGCTCAATCTTCCGCTGCGCTCGCGCAAAGAGAAAAAAGGAAAGGAAGAGATGCCGCAGGTGGTCATCAAAAACGCCGACGCCTTCCCCGCCACTTCCAGGGCCGAAGCGGAGCATCTTGCCAAAGCGGAAAAAAATGAATCCGCGAAAGTTCCGGAGCAGGCGGATAAAAAAGAATCTGAAGACACAGAAATAAAAATCCAAAGTCCGAAAGCGTTCTTCACTCCGAAAAAATCCCTGCCTGCCGGTCAGGCAGGAGCCAATGGCGAACCTGCGGTCGCCAGCGCCTACGTCACTCCGCCGCTTTCCCTCCTGAAATCAACCATTGAAAAACCGACATCCGGAGACTTGCGCGCCAACGCGAATATTATCAAGCGCACGCTGGACAGTTTCGGCATTCCGGTGGAAATGGGAGAAATCAGCATCGGTCCGAAAGTCACCCGCTATACGCTGAAGCCGGCCGAAGGAATCAAGCTCGCGCGCATCACCGCGCTGAATCAGGATCTTTCGCTGGCGCTGGCCGCTCATCCGATCCGCATTGAAGCGCCGATTCCCGGAAAATCCCTGGTGGGCATCGAAGTCCCGAATAAATCCGCGGCCGTGGTTCGGCTCGGCAGCTTGATGACATTTCCGGAATTCACCAATTCCGGTCCGCTTGGATTTATCCTCGGCCGGGACGTCAGCGGAGAGCCGATTGTCGGCGATATCGGAAAAATGCCGCATCTACTGATCGCCGGCGCCACCGGCAGCGGAAAGTCCGTGGCAATCCAGGCGCTGCTGGTTTCTCTGCTGTATAAAAATTCTCCGGAAACGCTGCGCCTGATTCTGATCGATCCGAAACGGGTGGAATTGACGATGTACAATGATATTCCCCATCTGATAACGCCGGTCATCACCGAAGGCAAAAAATCCTTGGGCGTTTTCAAGTGGGCGATCCAGGAAATGGAACAGCGCTACGAACGGCTGCAGGCAGCCGGGACGCGCGATATAAAAAGTTTTAATAAATCCAATCCGAATGACGCGCTGCCATATATATTGATTGTCGTGGACGAGCTTGCCGATCTCATGCATACCTATGGACGCGACATTGAATCCTCCATCGTCCGCCTCGCGCAAATGGCGCGCGCGACGGGCATCCACCTGGTGCTCGCGACGCAGCGGCCGTCCGTGGAAGTCATCACCGGCCTTATCAAAGCCAACATCACGTCCCGCATGGCGCTGCAAGTCGCCAGCCAGATCGATTCGCGCACGATTCTTGACACCGCCGGCGCGGAAAAACTGCTCGGCGGCGGCGACATGCTTTTCATGACCGCCGAACTTTCCAAGCCGCGTCGCATCCAGGGCGCCTATGTCAGCGAGGAAGAACTGCACAAAGTCACCGACTTCATCCGGGACAATAATGATATGCCCTCCAATGCCATTCCGGAAGAAGACAAGGATAAAAATCCGACCATGGGCGCGAAATTCGATTACAAAGGAGGCCAGCGCGATATCAATTTTGACGATTACGCCGGCGACGAGGATGAAGACGATATGTATGAAGAGGCCGTGGCAGTGGTGCGCGAAGCGCAGAAAGCCTCCGCGTCACTGCTCCAGCGGCGGCTCGCCGTCGGCTATGCCCGCGCCGCCCGCCTTATGGACATGATGGAAGCGAAAGGCATTATCGGTAAAGGAGACGGCGCAAAACCCCGCGAGGTTTTCATTGAAAAAGATCCGGAAATGTAGCTCGCTTGAAATATTCAAATTAAAAAATAGTGCGTAAAGAAAAAACCCCGCGTGGCGGGGTTTTGCATTTCTACAATCTGCACCGGGAAAGGATTTCGACGAAAAATATCTTTTCCGTCGCCTCAAGCCGTTGCACTAATTGCGCTTTTGCTTCAGAGTCCGGGTGTCCGGCCAGTTCTTTCCGTAGGAATGCAGTTTCTTTCTGCGCTTCCTTGATCAGAAATTTCAGTACGCGAGGATCCTGCATGAGCCAGTCGGCGGAAACCGCGAGGATTCCACATTCCGGATGCTTCATGAAACTTCCGCCGCAGACCGTGCACGCATAGAATCCGGGTCGGGCGCTTGATTTCAAAATCGCGCACCGGGGCTTGCAGACCATCGCTTTATCCAGAATATTTTCCGGATAGGCGACGTGCGGATAGGGCAGATCCGGATTTTTATAATAACCCGTAAAAATAAATTTGTTATACACCAGCCCGCATGCCAGAGCAATGCATTGATATGCGTTCGCCGGCACGCTTTCCATCTCCGTGCAGGAAAAATCCAAACGGCTGTTCCTGGAATCAAAATCAAAATGCGCCGGATCAAGCGGGTCGATTCCCCTCAGATCGATCATGCATCTCTTTCTTTATTTTAAAATCCTGACCATAGCGTATCGCACCATGATACAATAATCAAACCGGAAAAATTTATTTGACTCTCAACGCATTTCCTACTAATTTAAACTAAGCGTTCCTTGCAAGCGAGGGTCAATGCTCAAAAAGATACATATTGTTTTGGTGTTCGCGGCATTGCTTCCCATGGTTGGATGTTCCTCTGTTGCGCGGAAGAAATCCCAACAGGCAAAAGATGCGTATCCCGCCTGGATAAAAGATTTTATTGCCAGAGAAGAAACTTATCCGGTAGCGGATCCGCCCGCATCACTCATGCAATGCGGATATAAAAACCAGACCGTCTATTACGTTCCGCCGCGCTGCTGCGATGTTCCGGGTATTCTCTATGACGAGACCGGCAACGCCATCTGTTCCCCCGACGGAGGAATCAGCGGCATAGGGAACGGGAAATGTCCGGATTTTCTTACCACAAGAAAAAACTGCCGGACTGTCTGGAAAGATACGCGCGCGGCCCGATAATATCGGGCCGTTTTTTATTCCACAAAAGAATTCTAATCTGTTACCTATTTTTGGGTGTAACCCAAAAATCGCTTCGCTCTTTGAAACCTATCGGTTTCAACACTCGCTTACAAAAGCAAAGCTTTTTACGCTCGCTGCTTCCGCAACGGGAAACTATCGTTTCCCGACCCCTTCCAGTTTTTGGCTAACGTCCTTTCGGCGTTACCCAAAAACCTAGCCTGTATTTCCCGCCCAGCATCAGTCGCGTCTGCGCTTCCAGCGCCGGAAACGCCCCGAAGATAATCAGCGTGATCGGCATCAGCGCCCATTGCAAAAGATACAGCGCGTAATGGCGGAGGCGGATTCCTTCCGGACGCGGCGGAAGGAGCGCGACGCTCAGAATCGCCGAGCTGGCGATGCCGATACTCGCAAACGACATGATGGACCGCGTGATGTTCGGCAGATTGTACGAAAGAATGCTCTGATGGAAATCTCCCCTGCCGATCAACACCGGCAGCCAGCCCAGCGCGAAGATGATGAGCGAATTCGTCGCCCAGGAATGGAATCCTTCGATGGAATTGAACGCCCAGTATGCTTTCGTCCGCAGCGGAATCACTTTATTTTTCATGAACCCCGAAAACATATACGGCACATTTTCCACGCCCCACGCCCAGCGGCGCTGCTGCTTGTACAGATTCTTCATCGTCCCCCAGAATGTCGGCGCGGCGTTGGCGTCCATGGACACCGGATAAAAGAGAGGCACCACGCGCCAGTCGCCGTCATAATGCAGGAAGCATTGCCAGAAAATCCGGGAATCTTCCGACACGATATCTTTCTGCCAATAGCCGATCTCCATCAGCGCCTTCAGCGGCATCGCATGCGAAGAAAAAGTCGTCAGCCGTTCCGGTCGTGATTGCTGCATCATCTGCCAGAATGTCGCGGAAAAAGAAATCACCCGCGCGAGCGCCGGCGCCTGATAGATATTATTGGTGAACAGCGGTATCGGCTGATAGCTGGAACGCTGCGGTTTTTCCGCGGTCAAAAAATGATAGGTCAGACAGCCGAAATACTCGGCATCAATCTGCGTATCCGCGTCAAAGACGGAAACCAGCACGTTTTCGCAGGGAATCTTCAGCGTATCAATCAATTCGCGTTTCGCCTCCTGCGCGGCGAACGATTCATTGGAGCCTTTGCCGGGAATTTCGCCGGGCAGATCCGCAGGATGCGCGGTCACCAGAAAATGCGCGAATACGGGCGCAAATTCTTTTCTGATCTTTTCCGCGGTCGCCTGCGCCGGTTCGCCTGCCGCCTGCTCGATCGCCAGCACGACCAGCAGCTTCTCTTTCGGATAATTGCATTTCGCCAGACGCTCGAATGATTCCCGCACGACTGCATACGGCTCGGTCGCCATAGGAAGAATCACCAGATGATGGATTGATTTCCAGCCGGCAAAAATTTCCAGCTTCTCGCGCCAGGGAGCCTTGAGCGACTCGCGCATCTGCCGGAACGTCGCGCGCAGATGCAGCGAAAGATACACGGATTTGCACATCCAGTAGGTATCAAAAAGAATGATAAAAAAGGCGATCCATACCGGCCGCTGCCACGACAAAAGCACCACCAAAAATAACGTCAGCCAGGAAAGCGTTCCTGGAAAAAACTCAAATATCCTATCCATAATCCTCCTTACCCTACCAGATTCTGAAATAGTTATCGAGCCCTAAAACACCGCCTCCTGAAGTCGCAAGTAGTAATGATGCGGCGAGCAATAAAAGATCCAATTCATATCCGCCGACAAACTTCTGACCCCGGCGGATTTTCCACGCAGTCGTGACAATCATTTCAAGCGCAAATAAAATCGACAGAATCTGCGTACCCGCGCCGAACAGAAGCAGCCCCGCGCCCGCCGTTTCCAGCAGCGCCGCCAAGGTTCCCCAAAATCTGCCGGGGCGGAAACCCATAGCGGCAAACCCGTCAGCGGTTGCTTTCAGATTTTTCAGCTTCGGCCAGCCATGCGCCAGAAAAATAGCGGCAACCGCGACCCGCAACGCGAAATTCATCCATTGATTGAAAATAAAAAGGAAATAAATCATATATCCATTATACTATATCGCATTCATAAATTCTTAAAACTGATGGGATTCAATTTCTTATTTTTCTTTGGAGCGAAGCTATTCATTTCCAAAGAAGCTGTCGGAGGGCTCTTCAGCTGGGTGTCGCCTCTGGCGACTGAAGAGCCCGAGACCGCAGTGCCGCAGCTTTCGCCGGAAAAGCTGACGGCCGGTTCTTTAGAAATGAATGGCGGAGCGAAATTGACTTTGTTTCACATTTTCAGTATTTTGGGTAAGATACTATAGAGAGATGGTCTCGTCGTCTAACGGTTAGGACGCTGCCCTTTCACGGCGGAAACACGGGTTCGAATCCCGTCGAGAGTACCAATAAACATATGGCATTCAATCCGGAAAAAAGCAGCGGGGAAACAGGCCATCTTTTTGAATGGCAATATATCGGAGAAATAGATACCAAAAATCCGGAATACCAAAAAGCCCTCGAGGCAGCGATAGATTCAGAAAAGAAAGCCGGAATGACCGACGATTATATCCGCTTCCGCAAGGCCTTGGAATTGGCTAAGAGATTTCAGCCATACGATCCGACAAATCCGGATAAGCATTTCGCCAGAGACATCCGCATTGAGCTACCGGACCTGCTTGGCCT
>CAYUKW010000016.1:5418-9948 GCA_964445395.1 uncultured Candidatus Saccharibacteria bacterium | reverse complement strand
TTGGCGGGCTCGCTTCATTAATGCAATTGGGCATTGCCGTATCTATCATAAATACTCTGGTTACCGGATTTATCGCGATGATGGCGTTAGCCGGTGGCCTGGCATTCGGCTTGGGTGGCAAGGATTACGCTGCGCACCTCATGGCAAAGCTTCAGAATGAGCTTGAGGGCGATAAATAATATTCTCCCGCAATAAATTCTATAAAACTTTCCCCAAAATCAGGGGAAAGTTTTATATTATTATAGAATTTATAAATTTTATCCGGTCTTTTATTTTTAGTTTTTCATTCACCGGCAAACGGAGTTGCCGGACTGTTGACTTTGGGCAATAAGGTGGAGTAAAATAGTAGCTATGCCGTCTGAATTCATTAAAGAAAAAGCGAGAGAGATTTCTTATGCGCTGGTCCGCGTCGCATTTTATATAAAACGACTGGAACTTCGCGATCGGATTGAGGGATTGGCTTTTAAACTTTTGGACGATGCCGCTAAGGCGAGCGTGGAAAATAACAATCAGACGACTACCGCAGCACTGTCAACGATTGCTTCATTGGATACTCTCGTCAGGTTAGCGCATTCTATTTATGAAATTGAACCGGTAAATGCGACTATCATTGTCAGAGAATTAAATAATTTAAATTCGGCAATACGGCAATACGGAAAAATGGACGAGCAGTTGCCGAATCTGGAAAGTTTATTTTCCCATAACTCGGTGAATAATCCGGTTGCAGCTGCAATCAATTTCGGAGGACAGTTTGCTACAAGAGAAAATTTAGTTTCTCCAGACGCTTCCAGTAATGCTGCAAACTCAGATTTCTATAATAATAAAAATCCAGATACTGATGTTTCTAGTGCGGCAATTGCCGAATCAAGATCTTTTGTTCAATCCAAGCTTGCCCAGGATAACAATCAGTCATTAAATATTGCGATGCGGCAGGCTTCTATAGTGAATAAGATCAGATCAAGAAACGGTTCCGGTATGCGCCTGAAGGATGTGCTTGCTGAATTCCAGAGCGTCAGCGAGCGGACGATTCGTTATGATCTTCAGGGATTATGTGAAAAAGGAGTGATCGAGCGGGTAGGGAATGGCGGTCCGGCGACTTATTATCGGATCACCGGAAGTCCGGCTGTTCAATAATAAGGAGCGGGAGATTCGGAGCTATTCCGGGTAAAATAGTTGCATTTTAAGGGGTTCTGTTATACTATGGGAAAGCACTGTTTTTCTTGGGTCAGATGGGGTCGGAATAGGCTCGGTCAGGGGCTGCAGATCTTATCTTACATTTCAGTAACAAGATTACCAGAGGCTCGTTATATTTAGTGCATTTCAGTTATTCACAGCAGGACGGTTTCAGTAATTAGACAACTTACTATATACTATAAAGTATAGAGGATTCAGTGTGAGGCTGGATCTAATATAGGAATAAGTTGCTGGAGATGAGTATCAAAATTTTTGATATTTATCTCCAGCCGCTTGTCACTAAATTAGACTCGCTTCACTGCGAGTTTTTTCTTTCTTCAATTTGATACCGGAAAAATTATTCTTTTACTAGGGTCGGCTCGCCGAAGAGGTGAGATAGTAAAATAAAATAATTTATTACACACAGTTAAGTTACACAATAGAATTACAATTCATTAAATAAAAAAATTCTTTATAGCGGTAGCGAGTCGAAAAGTTATCCTATACGGAATGGTCAAAAAAAGATTATGAACAAACAATTAATAAGTAAAGTTTCAACAGTTGTCATTTCTTTGGCGACTGTTGCATCGCTTTCCGGATTCAGCGCCTTGATGCCAGTGGCACAAGCGTCGACTATGTCCGATTTAGCGGCGCAAATTGCATCTCTCCAGGCGCAACTCGCGGCTTTGCAAGGATCTTCTAGTACTACAACTACTACCACTTCCACAGTTTCCTCTACGCTTTTGTCTTCCGGGAACCTCACTCTCGGCAGCACTGGCGCGGCAGTTATGGAATTGCAGAAATTCTTGAATGCTAATAACGCGATGGTAGCAGCAAGCGGCGCAGGTTCTCCTGGCCATGAAACTTCCTATTTTGGTGGATTAACCAAATTAGCTTTAGCAAAATGGCAGAGAGATCACAATGTTGACAACGCACCGGGTAATTTCGGTCCGTTAACTCGCGCAGCAATGGCAGCGTTGGGATCAACTACTTCCTCCACCAACACTACGACTACAACCACAACGACAACCAACACAGCTCCAGTAGGAACTGGTTTGACTGTTCGTTTGGCAGCAGATCAACCAGCTCCGAGTTTGGCTCCGTTCGGCGCAGCGCGCATTCCGTTCACGAAAGTGCAACTGACTGCGTCATCTGACGGCGACGTGACTGTAACCGGATTGGTTGTGGAACGCGATGGTCTCGCACAAGACTCCGCATTATCTGCGGTCCTCTTGCTCGATTCCAACGGCGGCCAGGTTGGTATCAAGAAAACCTTGAACTCCAACCATCAGGCGACTATCGGTGACACCTTTGTGGTGAAAGCCGGTACGACCCAGACCTATACCCTCGCGGCAAATCGTCCTTCCACTGCTGGTACTCAGGGTGGGCAGACGTTGTCCTTGTCGCTCGTCGGAGTTAATACTTTGGCGAATCTCAATGCGACTTTCCCGATGGTAGGCGCAACTCACACGATCAACGAAACCTTGACTATTGGTTCTGTCACTATGGCGCGTGGTCCTTTGGATCCGGCTGCCAGCCAGACCAAGTCTATCGGTACGACTAACTACACTTTCTCTTCTGTGAAAGTGACAGCTGGTTCCACCGAGAGAGTCTACTTGAAGTCTGTCCGCTGGAACCAGACCGGTTCTGCGGGTTCAGGCGACTTGGCGAACGTCAGGACCTATGTTGATGGTACTGCGTACAATACTGCGGTCAGCGCCGATGGCAAGTATTACACGACGACCTTCCCGGGCTCCGGTCTTTTGATGGACAAGGGCGCGAGCAAGGAAGTCTATGTTAACGGTGATCTCAACGGCGGTTCTTCAAGGACTGTGGCGTTCGACATTGCGAAATTGACTGATCTCGGTCTCGTGGGTGAAACCTACGGATACGGCATCGTTCCTCCGCAGTCCGGCGCTTCCGGTACTGATGCATCTCCAAACTTCACATCAAGTGAAGATCCATGGTACGACGGCGGTCAGGTTACGGTCTCTTCCGGAACCCTTACTGTCAGCTCCTGGACCGGAGTGCAGGCTCAGAATATCTCCATCAACTTGGCTGACCAGCCGTTAGGCGGTTGGACTGTTGAGGTGAAAGGCGAGCCGGTCTCCGTTGCAAACCAGAGATTCGTATTGCAGATTGTCGATGCCGCAGGTCATACTGCCGCGATGTCCGACCTCACCAACCTTAAGTTGGTTGATCAGACGGGCAGAATCGTTGCAGGACCGATCGACGCGTCCGGCACTGCGAACAATGGTACGGTGACATTCACTGATACCACTACGTATCCGGTTGGTACGACCAATCTTACCTTGAAAGGTAAGTTGAGCACCAACTTCGGCAACAACGATACCGTTGCTGCATCAACGACTCCGAGTTCCGGATGGACCACTGTTACCGGTCAGACGACTGGCAACACGATCACTCCGTCTCCGACGTCCGCGGTGACCAGCCAGACCATGACGGTGAAGTCAGCTGCCCTTACTGCCAGCGTTTCCTCTGTGCCAATCGCGCAGACGGTTATCGCAGGCGTAAACAGCTTTGAATTCGCCCGTTATATCCTGGACTCGTCCGGTTCCGGTGAAGATCTCCGCTTGACCTCGATGCCGTTGGAATACAACGTTGCCGCAGGTTCTGCTACTGATGTCACCAACTGCAAGCTTTACAACGGTTCCACGCTGCTCAACAGCGCAAACGTTGTGAATCCGAGCGCAGCCGCTTCTTCCACTTCGTTCATCTTTGACGGCACTGGATTGACCCTTTCAAAGGGTACGTCCATGCAGCTCTCATTGCAGTGCGATCTGAAAGCTTCTGCGACAGGTGCGTATTACTTCGGTCTTCCGACGGCTGCAGGTAACAAGATGAGCGCAACCGGACTCACTTCCGGTCAGAGCGCGACGGTTACCGAGAATGGCGCCATTGGTCAGAAGATGACTGCCGCAACCGGTGGTTCATTGACTGTCACTCTTGATGCCAACTCTCCGTCCTACGCGATCGCATCCCCTGGTCAGACCGTTGAATTGGCTCGCATCAAATACAGTGCGACAAACGAAAACATCACCCTTAAACAGGTGGCGCTTCGTTTGACCAACCCGACACAGAATAGCCCGGTTGACTTGGTCGGTCAGATGGTGACATTGAACACCACTGACGGAGTCCAGGTCGGTACGGCGACATTCTCCAGCGGTGACACTGCGACCTCCAGCGCCCTCTCCGGATTTACAGTTCCGAAAGATGGCTCTAAGGTACTTGTCATCAAGGGTACGCTTGCAGGAGTTGCCGCGTCCGGTCCTTTGACCGCATCCGGCGACCTCGTCAGCGTTGACTATGATGGTCACAACATGGGCTTGAACGGTA
>CAYUKW010000016.1:0-5318 GCA_964445395.1 uncultured Candidatus Saccharibacteria bacterium | reverse complement strand
TCCGGCGACCTCGTCAGCGTTGACTATGATGGTCACAACATGGGCTTGAACGGTAACTATGGTACTGGAGTTGCCTCCGGTTCCACGATTCCGTCCGCGACCACTGCGACCTCTGATACTGCTTCCAATGGCGTCCGCGTCATGAAGGCATATCCGACGTTAACGAAGATCGATCTCAGCTCCAGCGAGCGGACATTGGTTGGCGGCGACGCGAAGACTCTCTATAAGTTCCAGGTTACCGCGAATAACGGTGATGTGGCGCTCTATAAGATGTCCTTCAGCGTTTCTTCCTCCACCGCAGCAGGCAGCAACGCGACAACTTCCAAGTTCGGATTGTACGCATTTACTGATTCCGGATTCAGCACTGCTGATTCCAACTTCAATGGTGCGAATAACCCTGGAGGTTTGGTCAACGCAGGAACCTGCTATAACGGACAGGTCAGCAACACTACTTTTGTAGCGAATGGTGCTGGTAACCTTGGTTCTGGCTCCGCTCTTGTCATGATTTATGCTGATAAGACAGGATGCAACAAGGCGACGACCACTTTGATCGTCCCGTCCGGCTCATCCCGCTGGTTCAAGTTGGTAGGTTCGGTTGGTACGCTCGCTTCTTCCGGTACATCTGAAAATATTCAGGTACAGATGGAAGGTGACGCGGCTTATCCGACTGCTTCCTTGATGGCGCAGGCTGGCGCTGCTAACAGCGGTGTTAACAGTGACGCGAATAAGGATTTCATCTGGTCCCCGGTTTCCACTACGACCTCTAACCTTCCGTCCGATCTCGATTGGACCAACGGTTACGGTCTGATCGGTCTTCCGAGCTCCAACATGAATTCTGAAACGCTCAGCAAATAGTTTTTAGAGACTTGAGACTCTAACGACTGACCGAGAACCCGCCGAAAGGCGGGTTTTTGGTTTTTTCGGTAATTAGTTATTTTGTCTGTCATTCCCGCGGAAGCGGGAATCCAGGATTGCATTTTACAATCTGGATTCCGGATTAAATCCGGAATGGCACGGTTTAGAATTTTTATGATATCATTTCAGTATGATAGATATTTTGGGATACAAAATTAAATCCCGCGACGCGCTCATGGTGATCGTCATTATCAGCGCAATTTTGAGATTCTGGGGATTGGGGAGCGCGGAAATATTTCACGATGAGGGCTTTTACGCGTTCCGCTCCATTGGATATCTGGATTACATCCAAAATGACAGTCAGACCACCCCGATTCAGTGGTTTGCGAATACCGCTCTTCCGTGGTGGACGAATCTTTCATTTCACGATCATCCGCCGTTGTTCTTTCTGGTCCAGCATCTGTTTTTTGCGCTGTTCGGCGATTCACTTTTCTTCGCCCGGCTGCCGTCGGCGCTGGCAGGTATTGCCAGTATTGTTCTTATCTTTTTAATCGGCAGGCGGGTATTCAAGGATGAGCGCGCGGGACTGCTCATGGCGTTGCTGCTCGGCATAAATCATATCCATAGCTGGATATCGCGATCGGCGCTGATGGAGTCAGTGCAGATTCTTGCCGCACTGGCGTGCCTCTATCTTTTTTTATTGTTTCTGGAGGATGCGAAGAAATGGTTTTGGGTTGGCGCGCTTCTGGGAATAAGTTTTCTGATAAAATATACAAGTATATTTCTGGTCCCGGTATTTGCGGTTATTTTATTAATGAAATATCGTCAACTATTTCTCCGGAAAGAATTGTGGTACGCATGCGCGCTTGCAGCCGTTATTTTTTCTCCGGTGCTGATGTATAATTTCAATCTGTATCGGTCAGTCGGGCATTTTGATCTCCAATTCGCCTATCTGTTCCATCAGGCGACGCCGGAATGGCAGGCTTCGCTGGGGAAAATCCAGGATCCGTTTTCCGATATCGGCGGGAACCTTCTTGCGATGTATTCCATTCCATTCTTGCTTTTGGCGGCGAGCGGTTTTGTTCTGGGAATTAGGGGATTATTCATGAAAGAAAAATGGGCGATCATGGCGGTGTCATCGGTACTCATGATAACGCTGATATTGGTGGCCATAGGATCGGCTTATAGGTTCATCGCTCTTTATAGCCCGTTTTTCGTGATTCTCGCCGCGGCTTTTCTTCTTTGGTTGGAAGCGTATGTCAACGACAGGAATATTTTCATGATTGTGCTGGCGGTAGTGATTGTATACGAGCTGTATTTCACATTCGATGGAATTTTTCTGACTTTTCCTGATTTCGGCGTCGTGAAATTGGATCACTATTTTGATCAGGTTTTTAATGGCAGTCGCCCTGCGTTTCCCCCGAATTCCTCCAATCCGCATCTGGAAAAGATCATTGAGGAAAATTTGAGCAATTATCCTGCCTCAACTACGCCATCGCTGCTGGTCTATGATGAAAATATCAGTCTCTCAGAGCGTCTTTGGGTTTTCACGCGTCGAGTCTATTATCACGGCATTCCCGCGGTGACCACGGGTCAATTCAAGGCGTTATTGCGCACGCAGGGAACGGGCGCGCTGAAGAATTATAAGATTTATTTCGTGAAAGCGAGTCAGTATACTTCTTTGAATCCCAATTTCTCGACTCCTGATGCGGCCGATCTTGAGCTGTTTTTGCAGGGAACGCTTGGCACCTCACCCGCGGTCAGAATCACGGGATATCAGGGATTGCCAATGTTCGATGTCTACGAATTTTCGATGTAGCGGCTTTTGATTGTTCCGCGCGGGATGAGGTATACTATCTGTATGCGTAACCTATTTTCTTTTTGTGTGGCATGCGCGGGAACTTTAGCGGTCACGACGATGGTGCTGGCGGCGGGGACTTTTACTGCGGACCTGTCTTTCGGGGCACGGAGCAGTGACGTATCCCAGCTACAAACCTTTCTTAAAGATGAGGGAGTGTATTCCGGGCCGGTAACCGGATTTTTCGGGGCTCTTACGCAGGTTGCGGTGAAAAAATTTCAGACACAGAACGGGATAACTCCCGCAGTGGGATATTTCGGGATGAAAACCCGTGCAGTCGCCAACGCGAAACTGGCAACATCGGCGGGAGCGATTTCCGCCCCTGTTTCGGGGACTGATCAGGTTGCGGTGTTGCAAAAGCAGATTGAGGCGCTGATGGCACAGCTAAAATCGTTACAGGAGGCTTCTCAGGCGCCCGCAGCAAGTTCGAGCGCGGTATCTGCGGCACCTACGACGACGGTGAACGTGCCCGCTCCGCAGCCTCTGCCGAATCCGTTCGTGAGTCCAATGACGCTCATATCCGATTTTCCGTCATTGACCTTGAGCAGCTATGCGAATGTGACGTTGAATGAGTTCCGGCTCTCTTCGGTTCCCGAGAAAGTCGCCATTACACGGTTCCGCCTCACGAATAGCGGAACATTTTCTGATGTATATTTCAATAGTATCAATATCGTGAATTCATTCACCGGCGAGGTGCTTGCGAGCTTGAATGGACCGGTGGATAAAGTGGCGGAATTCATATTGACCCCCAATCCTGCGAAGACTAACAAGGGACTGATGGTTTCCGGCGGCACCTATGCCATCACTGCTTCGCTCCTCACGCCGAGCGTCGGAGGTACGAAACCGAATCTGGAAATCGATCTTAATTCGGCAAGCGATGTGACTGCGGTTGATTATGACACGCTGACGCGCACCGCGGATATCTCCAAGGCGAATAGTTTTCCGATTTTAGGTCCCCGCATCAGCACTTTCTGATATCTAATCTAGCCAGGGATAGAAAAATCAGCTATACTATAAGGCAGTATAAGTTAGGCCTCATTAACTATGAAAAAAATTATTATCGCAATAGGAGTGTTGGTTATTTTGGCTGTTGCCGGCCTCGGCATGCGCTTCATGCTCCGTGGCAGCGATCTCGCGACGGAGAATCGCATGGAAAATGCCACCAGTACCGGGATGCTCGCGTCGGCGACTTCAACTTCCGCGACAAGGAACGTTGGCGATCCGCTGCAATCCATAGCGACGAAGATATTGGACCGTCCGGTGATGGTAAGTGCGGATCTGTCTGGCCAGACGAAACAACTGGCGCTTCAGAAAATAAAAGAGAGCTCCGATATGTTGAGGGAGAATTACGATTATGCCAATCCCTGGTATGATCTCGGTTCCTACCGTAAACTGATAGGTGATTATACCGGTGCGGTTGACGCATGGTCATTCGTGAGCAGAATTCGCCCGAACGATTTCATCTCCCTTCATGACCTGGGCGACTTGTATGCATTCTTGAAAAACTACCCCCAAGCGGAACAGTATTTTTTGGCATCGATTGATAAAAATCCTGAAAATGTGGACGCGTATGTCCAGGTTTCGGCGATCTATCAATACAACGATACCGCGAAATCCGCGCTCATCAAGCCATTATTATTGCGGGGGATTGCGGCGAATCCCGGCGCGGCAAATCTGAAAATCACTCTCGGTGAATATTATCAGCGCACGGGAAATATCACTGCGGCGAGAAATTATCTTGAGCAGGCATTGAAATTGAATCCGGGGAACATGGCATTGCGGCAGGAATTGGATGCGCTTGGTAAGTAGCGGAAGGATATGGAAAGGAATTCCAGAGTGAAGTATATACTGCTCGGCATTCTTGCGGCGGCGTTTTTGATGCGTTGGGTGGGGATCGGGACGACGGATATGCTGGGAGATGAGGCCGCGGATGCGTTCCGCTCCGTAGGGTACGTTGACTATCTGGGGTCCAGTTTCCAGACTCAGCCGATTGACTGGTATAAGGATTCCCCGGTGCTTCCTTCCTGGACATCGCTTTCGTTCCATGACGATCCGCCGCTTTTCTTCGCGGTCCAGCATATATTTTTCAGGATTCTTGGAGACTCCCTGCTTGTGGCGCGATTGCCGGCGATACTCGCCGGAACGTTCGCCGTATGGCTGTTGTACGAGATAACAAAAAAGATTCTAAAGGTAAAGAAACGGAGCCAGAATCTTCCGTATTTCCCAGGGGATCATGTCGAAACGGTCGCCTTGCTTGCCGCGGGCATCTTTGCGATCGAGCCGGCGGCGGTCGGCATTTTCCGCACCAGCCTCATTGAGCCGGTCCTTATATTTTTCATTCTCCTGAATCTTTACTGCTTCCTGAAATTTCTGGAAGATTTCCGTTTCTGGCCGCTGTTCGGGCTGACGCTTGGCGCGGTCGCGCTGACCAAGTATACCGGCGTATTTCTGCTGCCGGCATACTTCTGCTATCTTCTTGCATATGAACGCCACTATTTCCGCAACTGGCGTCTGTACGCTTCGCTCGCGGTCGCCGTACTGCTGTTCACTCCGGTGATTATCTATAATTGGCAGATGTACCGGGCGGTCGGGCATTTTGATCTTC
>CAYUKW010000015.1:2370-10130 GCA_964445395.1 uncultured Candidatus Saccharibacteria bacterium | reverse complement strand
AAAATCAAAAGCGATTTCCACGGCAGAGGATGTGCGCCGAATCACCGACGATGTCAGGGTGGTAGCGTATTATGAGGGTGGTATCTGTCCGACAACGGTCGATCATTTTGTCAAAGGCTGCGATGTTGTTTTGGATGAAGTTGAATTTTTTGCGCTTGATGCGAGAATATTGCTCCATAAGGCTGCGCGAAAGCACGGAGTGGCGGTGTTTAACTGCAATACGATAGGATTCGGTTCACGATTGTTCTTATTCGCGCCGGAATCGAAACCGCTTGAAGAAATCATAGGCCTTTCTTATGAAGACGCGGTCGCGCTCGTGCAGCACGCGAGAAATGCTTCGCATGCACATGCGAGAGAAAGCGCCCAACAAAGGATTAGCGATCTCATGCTGAAGATGTTTATTCCGGAGATTCCTTGCTATAAAGACGATGACCTTGAAATGCTCGCGCGAAGATTACAGGAGAAGAAAGCTCCGATCATTGCGACAAATCCTCCTATGGCCAGCGGGTTTTTGGCAGATCGGGTATTATTCCATCTTTTAAGAAATTCCGGGGTGAGGAGAAATCTTGCAGGCGTTCCCAATCCGCCGGGTTATTTATATCTCGATGTCGGCACCATGGAAGCTCGGGCCGTCGAGAGGCATAGGATTTAAGTTTTGGCTTTTCAATGGCCTCTCGCGGAGAGGCCATTTTTGTTATAATTATCCTAGCATGCTTCCTTCTATCTTTTCCCAACAAATCTTTATTTTATTTCTTGCGATCGCCGAACTTTTTATCGGCTTATTTGTGTTGCTGAATAATCCAAAATCGATTATTAACCGATCCTTTTTCTTCTTTATTTTCGGAATAGCTTTTTGGATTATTGGAGTTGTCCTTTTGTATATGACGTATTTATTCGCATTCGATAAACTGGTGTTCGGCGCCGTATTTTTTATGATTACCGGCCTGGTCGTTTTTACAAGAGTTTTCCCGTACGAGCATACGATTAAAAATAAATTTTATTTACTCTTCCTACCCTGGGTTCTTTTATACCTGGGCCTTCCTTTTAATTTATTTATCAAAAAGATCATCGTTGATTCCACCGGCAGAATTCAGCCGATCAACGGGCCGCTGTTCCCGGTATTTTTACTATTATTCGCAGGATATATCACGCTGAGCATTGGCTTTATCTTTCCCAAATATAGGAAATCCATTGGCCTTGCCCGGACGCAGATGCAGTACTTATTTTTAGGTATCGGCTCATTTGCCATAAGTTCATTTATTTTTGATATTTTATTGCCCGCAGTGGGCATATATCAATTCAATCTTTTGGGTCCGGCGATGACGCTGATTTTTGTGAGTTTGATTGCATATGCGATTGTGGTCCATCACCTGATGGATATCTGGATCGTTGTCCGATTAGGTGCGATTTTTTCCATACTTTTCGGCGCTATCAGCTTTATCTATATCGGCCTTATGACATTTTTGAGCCAATATGCGGGATTCGGCTCTGTGCCATCGTTGGTGATCGCTTCGTTGATTATCACGCTTACGTTTGAGCCGCTGAAGAAATTCATTGAAGAAAAAACCGATACGATATTTTTCAGAAGGCATTATAAGGTTGACGAAGTTATTGATGAGCTGACATCGACTGTCCATAAAATCAGCTTAGATTTGGGCCGGATTTTAAGCGCGTTTAATGAAATTGTGAAGCGGAATTTTAAGGTTCGGGAAGCGACGATTGCGGTGCTGACCCCGAAGGAAACATTTTTAGTGAATCCTGCCGTGGATGGCATACGGGACGATTTTGAGCTATCTTCGAATAATCCTTTAGTGGAATTTTTGACCGCAAATAACAGTTTTATTTTAAATCGAGATGAGATTTTACAGAATCTGAATCGCGGAGCGGTGCGCTGGGAGGTTGATCGGATTGATCTTGTGCCTGCGGCATACGAGGAGCTGGTTCGGTTGGATTTCACCCTTGCCATTCCCATTACTTCAGCCGAAAAGCTCATCGCTATTTATTTCATCGGATCCAAGAAGTCAAAGGACCTTTTTACCTATCAGGATTTGCAGCTGTTGGATCATTTAACGAGCGAGGTCGGCGTACTCATCAACAACGCCCGTTTGTATGAGGACTTGAAGAAACTCGATGAGGCGAAATCCAATTTTATTTCCGTGGTATCCCATCAGCTGCGCACGCCGCTTTCGGCAATGCGCTGGACGACCGAGCTTCTGCTGGATGGGGCGGTTGATAAAAAGTCTGAACGGGAATTTTTGAAAGACACGTATAAAAATTCCATATTCATGATCTACCATCTGGATGACATGCTGACGGCGCTTGATGTTGAAGATAAGGAGATTGAATTGAAGAAAGAAGCCTGCGTGCTGCAACAATTTATCGACGAAGTCTTGAAAGAGAATGAGGTGATGATTAAGTCGAAGAAACTGGACATTAAGATTGCCATAGCGAAAGAAGCAGGGACGATTATCTGCGATTCCAAAAAAATAAAGAAAGTGTTCGAGGTATTGCTCGCAAATGCTTTCCAGTATTCGCCGGACGTGGGCGGTAAAATTGAAATTGCCGCCCGGAAAAAAGTTGACGGCGACCGTGCATTTTTGGAAATTTCGGTTGCGGATAATGGCATGGGCATTTCTCCTGAAGAACAAAGATATATTTTTGAGAAGTTTTTCCGGGGCGAAGAGGCCAAGAAAATATCTCCGAACGGTTTCGGCCTCGGTTTATTTATCGTAAGGGCATTTGCGCGGGCGCATGGAGGGGGCAGTCATTTTGAATCCGCAGGCCGCAATAAAGGTGCGAAGTTTTATTTTACCTTTGCGCCGCATAATGAAAAATAATATGAAGCATGCGAAAATTCTGTTGATTGAAGATGAGAATTTTCTGATCAAGCCGTTGAAACTCGCGTTTAAGGGCGCGGGCATTGAATTGCTCATCGCAAAAGACGGCGAAGCAGGGTTGGCTATAGTTCAAAAAGATTTGCCCGACGCGGTATTGCTTGATTTGCTTTTGCCCAAAATGAACGGTTTTGACGTTCTCAAGGAAATAAAAAATAATCCCGCCACGAAGCATATTCCCGTTATCATACTTTCCAATCTGGCGCGGGAGGGAGAAGTGAAGCGGGGACTCGCCGCTGGAGCCCGGGAGTATATGGTAAAGACTAATTTTTCCATAGCATCTCTTCTGGAGAAGGTTCGGAAAGTATTGGAAAAATGAGTTGCATAAAACTATCACACCCAGTATACTGATCTAGTAACTTTTATTTTATTATTAATGGTATTGCATGCATGCATAACAATAACCAAAATCAAAAAACTGTTCTTGTCGTTGAGGATGACAAGTCATTAAGCCGCATTATTAATTTAAAATTAAAAGACGCCGGCTATAACGTTGTTTCTACGGGGGACGCTGAAAAAGCATTCGAGGTTTTAGAAAAAATGAAGCCCGACCTTATCTGGCTCGATATTTATCTTCCGGGAATGAATGGGTTTGAGTTTTTAAAGCATTTGCGTGAAAATCCGGAAACGAAGGATGTTAAAGTGGTCATTGTGTCAGTCTCGGGCAGCAATAAAAAAGTGGAATTGGCGGAGAAGTTCAATGTGACGGATTATTTTGTAAAAAGCAATTATAGGATCGATGAATTGGTCGGTTTGGTAACAAAAGTTGTCAGCAATCGTTCCAAGGAAAAATAAATAGAGTAAATGCGCTTTACCGCGCATTTTTTCTCCATCAGCGGAAAGGCGGATCCTTTGATATACTAAGAACAAGCCCTTGGGGCACGCATCAACAAACATGATTTCCGATAAAAGAATCCCACTCCTTGTTTTTATTCTTATGCTGATGTCGATTTTCGCGGTTTTTGGTTTTGCGCCGTGGCAGGTGCTTGCCGGCGCCGTGGCATTCAGCTTTTCATTGTCCTATGGCGTATGCCGCATGTGCGCTTCAGGGCCCCGAAGGGAAGTTGCCGAGCAGCATCAGCAACGGGACGTGCTTAAATTGCATGCCCAAGATTTGGAGCGTCTCGCGAAAAAATTGCAGGACGCATTACAGGAGGTTGAATATAAGAATAAGATTCTCGAAGACACGAAGACGCAAACCGTTAATCTATTGGAGGACGTATCCGCGGAAAAAGCCCGGGCCCAGATCTTGCTTACTGAGTTAAATAAATTTCAATTAGTCGTGGAAAGTTCGTTTGAGCACGTCATTATCACTGATCCCAAGGGTACTATTATTTATGCCAATAAGGCGGCGGAAAATACCACCGGCTATTCACGGGGAGAAATGCTCGGCCAAAAACCATCCCTCTGGGGAGGGCAAATGAGTCAGGATTTTTATAAACACATGTGGGATGTGATTGGAGTTCAAAAGCAGGCCTTTCACGCCGAGGTGAACAATAAACGGAAAAACGGCCAGGAGTATATCGCTGAAATGCACATTTCGCCGATTCTTGATAAAGATGGCGCGATACAATTCTTTGCCGGCATTGAGCGGGACATTACCGAGCAGAAGAAACTGGACAATGCGCGAACTAATTTTATTTCCGTTGCATCGCATCAGCTCCGGACGCCGATTACGTCCATTAAATGGATTACCGAGCTCATGTTGAGCGGCGATGTCGGCGCATTAAATGAGAAGCAATTGGATTTTTTGAATGATCTGTATGCCTCTACCGACCGCATGATCAAATTGATCAATAGCTTATTGAATATCGCGCGCATTGAATCGCGGGAATTGATAGTTTCTCCCGAGCCCGTGGATATCAAAAAGTTATACGCCGATACCATGAAAGAGTTTAAGTCTGCGGTTGCCCAGAAAAAACATAACTTCATTTTTTCGAACACCAGCGGGTTGCTGGAAGTTATAACCGACCCCCATCTCTTTTATGAAGTATTTAAGAATTTGTTGTCGAATGCCATTAAATATACTCCCGACGGCGGGGTTATTGAAGTCAGCTGTTCGGCCAATGACAAAGAGGTTATTTTTTCAGTGAAAGATAACGGCATTGGCATTCCTCACAACCAGCAAGCGCGCATTTTCGATAAATTTTTCCGCGCTGATAATGTCGTGCGCATGAATACCGATGGAACGGGCTTGGGAATGTATATTGTGAAAGAACTGACTGAATTATTAGAGGGCAGAGTTTGGTTTGAATCCGAGGAGAATGCAGGAACGACGATGTACGCGGCATTGCCGTTACAGGGACCGCATCGGCATGGCGGGTCAAAGAATCTTATTGATGTTGAATAACATCCATGGCTGTAAAAGACAAAAAGATATTGATTATTGAAGATGAGGCGATTATTAAGGTTTTGCAATTAAAATTTGAACACGCCGGTTTTGAAGTTGCTGTTGCGCGTGACGGCCTTGAGGCTATGGAGAAACTGCGAAGCAGCACTCCCGATGTTATTTTGCTGGATTTGCTGCTTCCGGGGATTGATGGTTTTGAAATTTTAGAGCGCATTCATCGCGACACGCATCTGCAGAATATTCCGGTATTGGTATTTTCCAACCTGAGCGATCCGGTGCATGTTGCAAAGGCAAAGACGTTCGGGATTATCGGGTATGTCGTGAAGTCTGATACGAAACTTTCCGAGTTGATACAGAAAGTCATTATGCATTTTCAATAGCCAAGCTCTGCATGCGGACGGGATTTGTATGGTAATATAAAGCGAAACTTGATATACTGAATGAACAAGAATTATAAATAGGTAATCATAGTTACGCGTTATGGGAAAAAAAGTGTTACTCATCGAAGACGATCAAATTCTCGCCAAATTATACCAAACGAAATTCCAGCGGGAAGATTTTGATACTCAGCTGGCGTATGACGGCCAGGAAGGCCTGGAAAAAATGAAATCGTTCAATCCGGATCTTATCATTCTGGATCTGATCATGCCGAAAGTCGATGGCTTCACCTTTTTGGCGAAGCTGAAAGATGATGCCGCGCTGTCAGCGCGGAAGACGCCGATACTCGTGCTGTCCAATCTCGGTCAGGAATCTGACGTGAAGAAAGCGATCGATCTGGGAGCCAAGGATTTTTTCATCAAAGCCGACGTCAGCCTGAGCCAGATGGTTGAGAAAGTAAGGAAGTATCTTGCGTAAGGTATGGATAATGAAAAGGTGCGGGCAATCCTCGAGAGTTCCGGGCTTTTGGATAAAAAGACGCTGGATGCGCTCGTAGCGGAAGGAACGAAGAAGGGAAAAAGCCTGTACGATCTGATTATTGCCCGGGATCTTCTGCCTGATTTTTATTTCGGCAAAGCGCTTGCCGACGGTTTGGGAGTCCCGTTCATACAGCTTTCGCGCGTTCCGATCGCCGACGATGTGCTGCAGATTATTCCGGAAATCGTCGCGCGCAAGCAGAAGATCATCGCGTTTGAAATGGGAAAGGACGGATTGAAGCTCGCGATGGCCGATCCCACGAATGAGGAAATCAGGGAATTCATCAATAAGAAAACCGGCGGGCCGGTGATTCCGTATTTGGCGACCGAGCGGGATCTCGCGACCGCGCTGGGTCTTTATAAAAAAGACGTGGCAAAGAGCCTGGAGGATATTCTGGCGGATGTGAAATCAAGCAAGGGCGATGAGGGGCCGATCGTGAAGATGATCGACGAGCTGCTTTCCAGCGGCAACAAGAACAAGGCGTCGGATCTCCATATCGAGCCGTACGGCGATCTCACGGTCATCCGGTTTCGCATCGACGGCGTGCTGCACGAAGTCGCGACGCTGCCGAAAAAATTCCATGAACAGATCGTGTCCCGGATAAAGATTCTGGCGAAGCTGAAGACTGACGAGCATCTGTCGGCGCAGGACGGAAAGCTGCAGTTCGAGAATGAAGGCGAAATGGTGGATGCGCGCGTATCCATTGTGCCGATTGTCGAGGGCGAGAAAGTCGTGCTCCGTCTGCTGTCTGCGAAATCGCGCCAGTTCGGACTCGAAGAGCTCGGCCTTTCCGCGGAGGATCTGGAAAAGGTGCGGAAAGGATTCCGCAAGCCGTGGGGCATGGTGCTCGCGACCGGGCCGACCGGTTCCGGCAAGACGACGAGCGTGTACGCCATTCTGAAGATTCTGAACGATCCGGAAATCAATATCGCGACCATCGAGGATCCGGTGGAATACGACATCGAAGGCATCAATCAGATCCAGGTGAATGCGAAGACGAACCTCACGTTCGCGAAAGGGCTCGGTTCCATTCTCCGTCAGGACCCGGACATCATTTTCGTGGGTGAAATCCGCGACGAGGAGACTGCAGGCATTGCCGTGAACGCCGCTATGACCGGCCATCTGGTTTTTTCAACCCTGCATACCAATGACGCCGCGACCACGCTGCCGCGGTTGGCGGATATGGCTATCGAGCCGTTTCTGATTTCTTCTTCCGTCAATACCATCGTGGCGCAGCGGCTGGTCCGGAAAGTCTGCCAGTCCTGCATCAGCAGCGCCGATGCGGATGTGGAGAACGGGAAGATCACCACGAAGAACGGGACATTTCAGGTGGACCGGAAAATTCTGGAAAAATATTTCGGCAAAGAGAAGAAGCTCCGCGTCTATGAAGGCAAAGGCTGCGCCGTCTGCAAACACACCGGCTATGTCGGCCGGACGGGCATTTTCGAGGTTTTGGAAATGACGCCGGGGATCCGGGAACTGGTCATGACGAAGGCAAACAATGACGTGATCACCGCGAAGGCGGTGGAGGAAGGGATGACGACGATGTTCGAGGACGGCATCCGCAAGCTGGCAAAAGGTGTCACGACGCTGGAGGAAGT
>CAYUKW010000015.1:0-2270 GCA_964445395.1 uncultured Candidatus Saccharibacteria bacterium | reverse complement strand
TGTTCGAGGACGGCATCCGCAAGCTGGCAAAAGGTGTCACGACGCTGGAGGAAGTTGTCCGGGCGGTCAAGTTGTAGATTATTTAAAATAGCCGGTGAATTGGAAACCTGGGATCTTAGTTTCCAATTCACCGGCTATTTTAATTGAGCTTTAGAAAATATCCCTGAGGTGAAAACCCGGGTTCTTCGTTCCCGCCGTACCGGCTGTTTTTATTGTATTTTCTGAAATATCCTTTATTTGGAAACTAAGAACCCAGGTTTTCAAATAAAGGATATTTCAGAATGGTAATGAGGAATTATTTTTTAGAGGAGATGCTATAATGAAACTATGAGTGTCCGTTTGAAATCCTCGGAAAAATTGGAAATGATCACTAATCTGAGCGCGATGCTTTCTGCCGGCATCCCGCTTCTGGAAGCCATTGACGGACTTTTGGACGGTGCGAAAGGAAGATTGAAGACGGTGCTGCTGATGCTGCGGAAAGACATGGAAGCCGGGAAGACGATCGCGGATTCTCTGGCGAAATTTCCCGACAGCTTCGATGCCATCTCGGTCAATCTTATCCGCGGCGGCGAGCAGGCCGGTAATCTGGAGGAGGTCTTGAGGGGGTTGGCGGAGACGACCCGCCGCGATATCGAATTTTCCGGCAAACTGAAGGCAGCGCTCGCATATCCGATTTTCGTGATGGTTATTTTCGTATTGATAATGACGGTGATTCTTTCTTTTGTCATTCCGCGCATCGCGCAGGTGTTCACGAAACTGAATGTGGTGATTCCGCTGCCCACAAAGATCCTCATATGGATGAGCGGCCTTCTGCTCGGATATTGGCCGTGGATCATTGCCGGCCTGATAACTGCGCTGATAGTGGGCACGCTGGCATACCGCGCCCGCCGCCGGCAGGTGATGGGCGCCCTTTCCTCGCTGCCGTTCATCCGGACGCTGGTGCGTGAAATCGATCTGGTGCGGTTCACGCGGAGCGCGGCGTTGCTGCTGACCTCGGGGATTCCCATCACGAAGACTCTGGAACTTTCCGGGGACGTGCTGGTGCGCCCGGAACTGATCGCATTGGTCGCCTCCGCCCGTGAGGAGGTGATCCGCGGGAAGCGGTTGAGCGAGTCATTGAAATCAAAAAAGGAACTTATCCCGCAGATCCTGATCCGCATGATCGCCGCGGGCGAGAAGAGTGGGAAGATGGAGAAGTCATTCCAGGAGGCGTCGGATTATTTTGACGAGCGGGTGACCACGACCATCAAATCGTTGACGACGTTGCTGGAGCCGGTGCTGCTGGTGATCGTCGGCATCGCCGTCGGCGGCATCATGATTTCCATCATCGCGCCGATCTACCAGCTGGTCGGGCAAATTAAAGTCCAGTAACCGCAAAAATGAGATCAGGATTCACGTTCATCGAGATGCTGCTGGTGTTCGGGGTCATTGCGATCCTTCTTTCGATTTCCGGACTCACGCTCATCCGTCCGCAGACGCAGTCGGCGCTGGACGGTGAGACGCTGAAGATTGTGGCAGACATCAAAAATCAGCAGATGTCGGCGATGATCGGCGATACGCAAGGCGGCGGAACGCCGCAGGCGTACGGCATCTTTCTAGAATCGAACCAGTACACATTGTTTCGGGGTTCCTCATATGTTCCGGCGGATGCAAATAATTTTGTGGTCGTGTTTCCAACGAGCGTGCAAGTAACTAGCAATACATTGCCATCCGGCATCATAGTCTTCAATCGTCGGAGCGGAGAAGTGAACGGATTCAGTTCGCCGGTGGCGTTCACATTGCAGGATACGGTCAATCTGAACACCAAGACCGTCACGGTGCAGAATATTTTCGGCAGTCTGGCGATCACGCCATAGCATTTTATGAACCGCGCAAGAAACAATTCAGGACAACTGCTGGTGGAGCTGCTGGTCGCGATCGGATTCGGCGCATTGCTGATCACCGGTCTTTTATCCGGTCTGATGGCGAGCCGCGACGGAAAAGCGCAGGAGGCGCAGCGGCTTCTTGCCACACCATATCTCCGGCAGCTGGATGACGCGATGCGGGAGGTGCGCAATAAGGTCTGGACCGGAATTTCCACAAACGGGACCTATAATCCCGTGGTGTCAGGCAGCGACTGGTCGCTGGTCGCTGGTGTCGGGACTGTGGGCGGATTCGATCAGCAGGCGGTCATCTCAACTGTGCAGCGGAATCAGTCATTGACCATCGTGACGAGCGGAGGGACGAATGATCCGGCGACGCAGCAGATCGAGTCGGGAGTTTCCTGGCTT
>CAYUKW010000014.1:0-10708 GCA_964445395.1 uncultured Candidatus Saccharibacteria bacterium | reverse complement strand
ATCGAAACGCCCGTTTTCATGCCCGTCGGCACGCAGGGCACCGTTAAAGGGCTCACGCCTGAGATGGTTCGCGATGCCGGCGCCCAGATCATCCTCGGCAACACGTATCACCTCGCACTGCGGCCCGGCGACGAACTCGTCCGCGACATGGGTGGCCTCCACAAGTTCATGAACTGGCCGGGCCCGATCCTCACGGACTCCGGCGGTTTCCAGGTATTCAGTCTCGGGTTTGGCAAAGATTTCGGGCAAGGCAAGATCCTAAAGAAGAAGCCTGATGACATCATCCAGCTTGGCCAGCAGCCGAAATTGCTGAAGATTTCCGACGACGGCGTGCTATTCCGCGCGTACACCGACGGACGCGAGATGTTTCTCGGCCCGAAAGAATCCATCAAAATCCAGGAAGATCTCGGCGCCGACACCATCCTGGCGTTCGATGAATGCACCTCGCCGATCGCCGACCATGCATACACGAAAAAATCCCTGGAAAAGACGCATCGCTGGGCCAAGGTCTGTCTGGAGGTGAAAAAATCAAAGCAGGCGCTCTATGGAATCGTGCAGGGCGGGAAATTCAAGGACCTGCGGATTGAAAGCGCGAAGTATATCGGGCGATTGCCGTTTGACGGTTTCGCGATCGGCGGCGAGTTCGGTGATGAAAAGAAGATCATGACGCAGATGCTGAAGTGGGTGATGAGGGAATTGCCGGAAGAAAAACCCCGGCATCTTCTGGGAATCGGGTATCTGGAAGATATGCCCAAAATAATCGCCGAAGGAGTTGATACGTTTGACTGCATCGTGCCGACGCATTATGCCCGCCGCGGCGTCGCATTCACGTCAAAAGGGGAGCTGGAGCTTTTCAATCAGAAATTTTTGAAAGACCGGAAGCCGCTGGATCCGGATTGCGGCTGCGAAGTCTGCCAAAGCGGATATTCCCGGAGTTATATCTCGCATCTGCTGCGGGCGAAAGAGATTGCGCCGCTCAGCCTTCTGACATTCCATAACCTGCACTTCTTCAATTCGTATGCTGAAAAACTGCGGAACGACATCGCGAACGGAAAATTATGACGAGGATGGAGCGTGTGCTGGAAAAATATGATTATGCATTTCCTGAAGAGCTTATCGCCCAAGCGCCTGCTGCTCCCAGGGATTCCGCGCGCCTTCTTGTCTATGACAGAGCGAAAGACGAAGTTTCATTCGGCCGATTTGCGGATTTAGCCGGTTATTTGCCGAAAAATGCGGTCCTGGTTTTTAATAAGACTAAAGTGCTGCCGGCGCGACTCGTACTTACGAAACTGACCGGCGGCCGCGTGAAAGTGATTTATCTGGAGACTAAGGGCAGCCTGATTAAAGTCATGGCTGACAGGAAACTGGCAATCGGATCTACGCTGCGGCTTACGCCGAAGATTTCTTTCATTGTCAGCCGGCAGGAGGAAAGGTTCTATTTTTTGAAGCCATCTTTCCCATTGGCAGGCCTTTTTCCGGTGCTTGAGAAATATGGAATCACGCCCATTCCCCCATATATAAAACATTCGCCGCTGAAGGAAAGGGATCTGCGCAAAAAATATCAGACCGTATTTGCGGAATCGCGAGGATCGGTCGCAGCGCCGACCGCTTCGCTGCACTTCACGGAGCGTCTTCTGGAAAAATTGAAAAAATCCGGAGTCGCAGTTCGGTTCATTACATTGCATGTGAATCTCGGAACATTCGCTCCGCTTACCGAGGAACAGCTGGAATCCGGCACGCTTCATTCGGAATATTATGAAATCAGCGGGAAAGACGCTGATTTTCTGAATGTCGCGAAAAAATCCGGGCGTCCCATAATCGCGGTCGGCACGACGTCCGTCCGCGCGCTGGAATCAGCCGCGTCCGTTAACGGAAAAATCCGGGCGGCAGCCGGCTTCACCGATATGTTCATCCGCGAAGGATATGCATTTAAATTTGTCGACGGCATGATCACCAATTTTCATGTGCCGAAATCAAGCCTGCTGATGCTGGTGGCGTCATTGATCGGTCGGAAAAGATTACTAGCATTGTACGCGCTGGCGATCCGGAAGAAGTGCAGGCTGTTTTCTTTCGGCGATGGCATGCTTATTTTGCCGGCCCATACGCCCCGCTAAGGTCTGGCCGAAATAGGCAGGCGGAATTTCGGTTGATTTGGCGCATAAAAGACGCTAGTCTGAAGTAGTTTGTTAACATGACGGATGACCGGTGAAACACAGGATTCCCGATCTGCAGTTGCCGCCGTGGAGAAAAAACAGGTCATATGACCTTATGGCGGAAACCGGGGAAGTTATCGGCAGTTACGAGGAGTACTTGCATGAACAGACGAGCAAGTTCGGAATGGAGATCAGGATCAGCGGTTCTTTGGATAAGATCATACTCTGGGAAGAGCTCCTGTTTCTGGGCGGTAAAGAACGGCAGGTGCGCCATGTCGCGTATCCGAAAAAATCCATGTGGCATAAACTGAGAGTGAAAGATATGCATCCATCCAGAGTCGCGCTGGAGGATTCTGTGGATCGTAGAACTGTAATCCTGCATTTTCCGCTCATGATAAAAGATGAGATCAGAATCATTTTTTCCGTCAAACTATAAAGCGCCTTTGGCGCTTTATCTTTTTTACGGCGCTTCCCGGCGCGGTTCTATCATATGTGATTTTTCATAAAAGAGTTATAATAGATAGATGAGATACAGAGGCATTATCCCATTGATTTTCTGCGGATTTTTAGCAGCCGGGATTGCCGGCGCAAGCATAAATAAGCCCGTTCTTTTAGCCCAGGCGAATGTCATCACTGCGGCGGATTTGGGCGTTGAGAATCCCGGATTGCTGCCGACGAACCCGTTTTATTTTTTTAAAGAGTGGGGGAGGGCGATTCTCCGGATAACGACGTTTGATCCGGTGGCGAAGGCGCGTCTGGAACTGCAGATTGTCAACGAAAAAGCCGCTGAAGTCAGCCAGGTTGAGAAAGTAAGCGGCGCGAATGCCGATGCGATTGCCGGAGCGCTGAGCAATTATCGGGATGCGCAGGTCCGCTTGAAAGAAAAATTCGATGCGCTGAAGGACGCATCCCAAAATCCGAACAGCGACGCGCTGGTGAACGATTTCATCGATAAATCGGTAAAACACGAGCTGCTGTTTGATTCGCTGGCGCAACAATTCAGCGATACTGCGGATTTTTTGAATCTGGTTGAATCCGCGAAAGGGACCATGGAGCAGTCATTGGTTTCCGCCCGCCAAACAGCCGCGCCGGAAAAATTCGCCTCCGATCTGGAAATCGCTCTCCAGGAAAACATTTCAGGCGATTTGAAAAATTCCTACGCAGCGGAGATCATAGGCCGGATCAAAGAAAAGCTTTCCGAAGACGACGGGAAGTCGCTGGATGCTATTTCCAAGAAATTTTCCGATCAGGCGCAGCAGGAAGTCCAGAATCTTTTAAGCAAAAAGACTACGAAGGAGCTGCAAAGCCTGTTGCAGGATTTTCCCGATTCCCCTCAGCGGCAGGATCTCGGAGTGAAAATTTTCAATAAGCAGAAGCAGGAATTGAGCGCTCCGAAGGCTGCCCCCGTCGTTCTGCCGATCACTCCGGGCGCGCAGCTGCATGCGGAAATCGTGATCTGCGACCAGGTGCGGCAAAATCTGCAGGATGTCTGGGACCTGTTCAAGTCCGGAAAAATTACCGCGCAGGAATACGCGCAGAAGAATGACGTGCTGAAGGTGCAGGACGCGAGTTGCGCCGCGGTCAAGGGCAGCCAGATGAGCACTACTTCGACAGGCTCAGTACAGGCTACTTCGGTGCAAGTCGGGACCGCAGTGGTCTGCACTCCGCAATATGATCCGGTCTGCGGCGCGGATAACAGGACATATTCCAATGATTGCGTGGCGAAAGCGTCCGCGGTCACGATCCAGTACGGCGGCGAGTGCAAGCCGGTGAATGTGCTTGAGACAACGCCGGCGACCACTACCGGCAGCAGCGGATATTAGCGTCTATGCGAAACATATTCTTAACCGACAGGAAAACGGCTGACACTTTTTTTTGTTTTTCGCCGGCGGTCATGCTGGCAACTTTTTTTGTTGAATTTTCTCTTGCGGCATATGCCTTTGTCCGTTTTCGCATGACAAAATTTGGAAGGCTTTCCATCGCAACGCTCGTATTTCTGGGATTATTCCAGCTCGCCGAATATCGGATTTGCGGCGGCATCGATCCCATCTTTTGGTCGCGGGTCGGATTTGCGGCGATTACGCTGCTTCCGCCCCTGGGCATCCATCTGATATCTTTGATAACCGGGAAGCATAATTATACCCGTTTCGCATATGCATTGGCGGGCCTGTATTCGGTCATATTCTTATTTGCCCCGAAAGTGGTCGGCGCGCCGGTGTGCGGCGGCAATTACATCATTTTCCATACCGCGCAGGATCTTTCCTGGACCTACGGAGTCTATTATCTGGGCCTGTTGTTGCTCGGCATGTGGGAAATCATTGAAGCAATGAAACTGAACAATGAAAATTTTTCATTGCTCGCGTGGCTGGCTGCCGGGTACAGCTCATTCATGGTTCCCATGGGTATCGTGTATTCTCTTTCGCCGGCGGTGAGAGGCGCGATTCCTTCCGTCATGTGCGGATTTGCGGTGGTTTTTGCGGTCCTGCTTCCCGCAGTGATTGTGCCGAAATATCGTGCCAAAAAATAAAATAAAAAAGCATGCGCGCAGCTGAAGATCTGAAAGAAATCATCAAAGGGGACATCCTGACTGATGACGCGTCGCGGGTCAGATTCAGCCACGATGCGAGTCTGTTTGAGGTGCGTCCGGAGATGATCATCGCGCCGAAAGACGTGGAAGATATCCAGAATCTGGTGAACTATGTTTCCGGGAGAAAGAAAGAGGGGAATGCGATATCCATCACGGCGCGTTCCGGCGGAACGGATATGACCGGCGGTCCGCTGAGCGAATCGATTATAGTGGATTTTTCAAAATACTTCACGCGCATCAAGAATGTCAGCAATTTTTCCGCAGTTGTGGAGCCGGGCGTGTATTACCGTGATTTTGAGAAAGAAACGCTGAAGCAGAATCTGCTGCTCCCGAGCTATCCGGCGTCGCGGGAGATCTGCATGATCGGCGGAATGGTCGCGAACAATGCCGGCGGCGAAAAAAATCCGGCATACGGGAAAACGGAGAATTTTGTGACCGGACTCAAGGTGGTTCTGAGCGACGGGAAAGAATATGTCGTGCGTCCGCTGGAGAAGGCGGAATTGCGGAAGAAAATGAAGGAAGCAAGTTTCGAAGGCAGGCTTTACAAAAAAATGTACGGGTTGGTCTCTGAAAATTACGACCTGGTGAAATCGGCGAAGCCGGATGTCACGAAGAATTCCGCAGGCTATGACCTGTGGAATATCTGGGACGGCGAGACATTCGATCTGACGAAGCTTTTTGTCGGATCGCAGGGGACGCTGGGAATCATCACCGAGGTGAAATTCCGCCTGATTGAACCGAAGAAATATTCCAAGCTCGCGGTGATATTTTTGCGGAATCTGGACCCGCTTTTGAGTGTCGTGAACGCGGTCGGGCAGTTTAAACCCGAAAGTTTTGAATCCTATGATGATAATACCTTGCGGCTCGCAATCCGGTTCATTCCGGATCTGATAAAAGTCCTGAAGCCGAAACATCTGCTGAAGCTCGCGTGGAATTTTTTGCCGGAAGCCGGCATGATTCTGACCGGAGGATTTCCCAAGCTGGTGCTGCTCGCCGAACTGACCGGGGATTCGGAAAAGGACGTGGATGAGGCGATGACGAAACTTGCCGGACAGCTGAAGCCGCTCCGCGTGAAATTCCGGATCATCCGCGATCTAGACGAGGCGCAAAAATATTGGGTGATACGGCGGGAGAGCTTCAATCTGCTCCGCAAGCACGTCAACGACAAGCGAACCGCGCCGTTCATTGATGATTTCATCGTGCGCGCGGACCGCATGCCGGAATTTTTGCCGCGCTTGAATGCGACGCTGCGGAAATATGATATTTTTTACACGATCGCCGGACATGTGGGTGACGGGAATTTTCACATCATCCCGCTTATGGACTTGTCCGATCCGCGATCCAAGGAAATAATAAAAAAACTGTCCGATGAAGTGTATTCGCTGGTGCTGGAATACAAAGGATCGATCACCGCCGAACATAACGATGGTCTGATCCGGACGCCGTATCTCGAAAAAATGTACGGCGCAGAAGTCTACGCCCTTTTTCGAGAAACCAAAAAGATATTCGATCCGCTGGATATTTTCAATCCGGGCAAAAAAGTGAACGGCGATCTGCAGTACGCTTTCAATCATCTGGTGAAATCATAGCTGATTGCGCGGCTTCTTTTTAATGATATAATGAAGTCATCATATCCGAAGGCGATGGTAGTCCCGATCGGGTTACTATAATGAGTCGTTCGCCCGGTATGTGCAAAATTTAAAAATAAACGAACGCTAATGGATCCAATGGAAAATCGTCCGCGCGCGCAGCTCAATGACGTGTCCGCGCTCGGGCTGAAGTGTTCCGAATGCGGAACGCCGATTGAGAAATTGCCGTTCCAGCCGACGCAGCGGCAGGATGGCACGTTTGGAAAGCTCTTTTGCTACGATTGCAATAAGAAGCGCCGCCCTGCATTCCGGTCAGCCGGGAGTTTCGGAAGATAGGATTAAAAATCCCCGAGGTACGGGGATTTTTAATCTCTGCAGAGCCATAACGTCGGAGTCGTAAACTGCAGCATAAAAAAATCCGCGAAATGCGGATTTAGAGTGCGATAACCAGATTCTTTTTATGAAGCCAGAAAATAAAAGCGGACGAAAGCAGTATTTCAAGGATTGAATAGGGGAGGAGCTGTCGGAGGGGCAATTCGACGGGAACGAAAAGCTGCATGAGTTGATTTAAAATCCCGGAAAACATATAGAGCAGCAGCGGATTTTTCCCGAACGGGACAAGAATTGTTTTGAGAAAAGGAAATCGCTCCAATCGTATGCAGGCCGTAAAAAGGCACAGCGATAGTGCGATGCTTGCGGCGATATAGGAGGTGTTTATAAGGGATTTATTCGGCGGAAAACCCAGTTGCCAGAGCGAGAATCCGATAATCGTATATTCCGCGATAAGCAATCGCAAGGGGCGGAAGTTTTGCCGGAGCGATTCGGTTCCAAAGATTTCTGAAAGCGCCGATCCAATAATGACGATCGGGCTCCATGAAATAATTGCGATCGGGCCGCCCATGACGAATTGCGCAATCGAGGACTGGAACGGCGGAGAACATGCGCATGTCAGGAACCAACCCGCCTGGAGTCCGAGCGCGATTGCGATTCGCTGGTAGGGATTTGCGTATAAGATGATCGGGAGGCAAAAAATGACGCATCCGCCGATCATTTCAAGCACGCCCCAATGCAGTTTAACATCGCGGAAACAGAGCAAAGTTCCGAGCGTGCCGAATGCGATAAGGACGAGTCCGCGGCGCAATGAATGCATGATTGCCGACCGAGTTCCGTCTTTTTTCCTTTTTTTCAGCGAGAGCGGATAGGATAATCCGACGGCGAACAGGAACATCGGCGCGATTTCATCAGCAAACAAATAACCGTTTCCGTTTGCGTGCTGCGTCCACCAGGGGACATGGGCAAATCCATAGAATCCGTTAAAGATAATAAGGAAAAATACCGCCATTCCCCGGAAAAGGTCAAGCGCTTCCCAGCGTTCTTTTTTGGCACCTTCTGTTGTTTCCAAGGCAAACTCATTTTCGAAAAACTATCCTATAGTATACGTCACTCGGGCGATGGTGACAATGGACGTTTTTTGTATTTACTATGTGTCGCACAATATACCTTTTGCGACATACCTTTGGTACGCAAAAGGAGGCATATCCTTAGTCAGCTTGCCCTGATGCGGTTTTTATCTATTGCAGTCTTTTCACCAACTCTTGCACTAGATTTATCAGAAAAGTTCCGGACGTGATGATTATTTTTCCGATTGCCACCAGAAATATATTCAAACTTATTCCCCAATGCGCGCCTATCCAGGCGTCTATGCTCATGCCGAAATCCAGGAGCTTTTTAAGCATATTCATAAGGTCCGGGCCTGATTGCGGCAGATAGCCGGCTAAGGATCTGGCAGTGCTGTTAAATAGGTCAAATAAGCGCAATAATTGATCCATATTAGTATCAGTATACCATTTTAATGAGGCCTTTCAGGGCCTTTAAGGCCTTATATATAAGGAATGGCAGCTGTTTATTGACGATGATTCGGGCCTTTGGATAGCGCTGTTCAGATCCGCCGAACGATTTTTTGAAGGTTGTAACGCCCGGCCAGCGGTTTTCATCAATCCCCCAAAAATCGAATTTTTTAAATCCGCGGTTTTTGGATTCCTCAATGATGCTCCAGATCAGCAGATCCGGGCCCCGCATTTTCTTGTTTGCATCATCGCTGCCGGCGTGCAGATAGGTCGCGGTGTTTCCCCAGAAAATGACCTCCGCGGCGGCCAGCGCATTTTCGTCATGCGACGACTGCTCCGCTCTCTGCGTTTGCGGGTTGCCATCGTGCGTTGCGATAAAAATTTCAGCCGGGAGGGCGGCAAGGATACTCCGGTAGTGTCCGGCATCAAAGGTGCCGAATCCTTGGCGGGTGCCGGTTTTTTGAATGAGCGAATTGAATATTTCAAAGTAGTCTTTCGAATCTGCATGGGAAATCCGCACCCCTTTTTTTGTAGCGAAATGCATTCCCTGTCTGCGCGAATATGCGACTTCTTTCCGCAGCTCCTCGGTCGGCCGTGTCAGGTCGATGAGCACTGTTTTTTGCGGCTGCAGATTATTGAAATTCGGGAGATGCGGCAAGTCCGTATCGCGCAACGGCTCGCAGAGTATGAAAATGCATTCCGGCGCGATTGTTTTCGTGAAAGAAGCGAACTCCTTCTGTTCATCCGCAGCCAGTGTTGCTCCGGCTGCGAATACCGGTCCGCGCGGAATATAAAGATACGGGCCGAGCCGCGTCTTCTGCGCGTATGCCTGGAATCGGCCTATCAGTTCGCCATTTCGCCGGATGGAGAATCTTCCGGCCGGCGATCCCTCGGATTTTTGCAGCTCCCCCCACGCCCATGACTGCAGAAAATCGCCATTGTGTGCAAGGATGAATTCATCCCACCCCTCCCGTTCTTTTTCTTCGGTAAAATGAATCGGCATTATTTTTTTAATGGCAGGCACGGTATAATAGAATAATACTATCATGGCGCGCGGTATAACACGAATAAAAAGAGGCCGGATTCCCGTCCTTATCTGTATAACGGCATTTTTGACGGTTATTTCCGGTGATGGCGGGTTTTCCGCCTTTGCGGCAACCGCGGCAATAACTTCCCCATCCTTGCAGGATCAAATCGATGCGAACGGCCAGCAAGTGACCGATCTGAGCAGGAAGATTGCGGAATACGAGGCGCAACTTACGAAAATCGGCGCGGATAAAAAGACCTTGAAAAACGCCATCGCTGTCCTCACGGTCCAGCGTACCGAGGTGGAGGCGCGGATTTCCATCACGCAGAAGCAGATCAGCATCACCAAGCTGCAGATACAGCAGTTCGGATCTGACATCACGAACACCCAGCAGACCATCGCAAAAAATCAGGGGGCGCTGGGGGTGTATCTCCGGACCCTTCAGAAGGCCGACGGACAGTCTTCCCTGGAGCAGATGCTCGCATCGGGAACTCTCGCCGAGGCCTGGAACGACATAAATTCGATCGTGGAGATCCAGGGCGCGGTGCAAGGCAATCTGCACGCGTTGCAGACGTTGAAGGGCAAGCTTTCTGATTCGCAGAATGCCAGCAAGCAGAAAGCGGATACATTGACGGCGCAGAAGCAGTCGCTCGCATCGCAGCAGGCATCCCTTGCCGTGACCGCGCAATCCAAGAGCGAGCTGCTGACCGAAACCAACAATGAGGAGTCAAAATATCAAGCGCTGCTTTCGGAAGCGAAGGCGCAGCTTGCAAGCTTCACGGCATTCGCCCAGAACGCCGGCGGCAAAGGGCTGCTGGTGAACCAGACCAGCTGCGATATATGGGGCTGTTATTACAACCAGCGCGATGCGGCATGGGGCATCAGTCCATTGAACGGCACCGAGTATACGCTGGCAGACGCGGGCTGCCTCGTCACCTCAATGGCGATGGTCATGACGCATTACGGATATTCGAAGGTGACGCCGGCGACCATCAACGCCGATTCCGGGAATTTTGCCGCGTATTATCCCGCCTTTCTTCTGTCTACAATCCGCGTCGCCGGAGTGACGGCGACGCGGAAGGCGGCGGCCATTGATGCGACGCTTGCGTCCGGGAATCCGGTAATCGTCGGTCTCCATGCATTCGGCGGCACTCATTTCCTGGTGCTCACCAGCGGGAAGCGCGGAAGTTATATGATGCGCGATCCCTGGTTTCCGAACAGCAAAGATGTCAGCTTTTCCAGCCGCTATACGATCCGGGAGATTTATGAGATCAATAAAGTTGTGATAAACGGCTAACTTTTAACTTTCGGTGCGCCCTTATTCGCGCAGTTTTTTGAGGGCGAGTTCGACCCGTTTCAGGGTTTCGTCTTTCCCGATGATATCCATGATTTCAAAAGGCCCCGGCGATTTATCTTTGCCGGAAAGAGACACGCGGAGCGGCCAGAGCACGTCTCCCTTGCCGATGCTATCGGCGTAGGGCATGACCTGCGTTTCCAGATTCTTT
>CAYUKW010000013.1:0-10727 GCA_964445395.1 uncultured Candidatus Saccharibacteria bacterium | reverse complement strand
CGAGACCCAAGTTGGTGGGGTTAGGCACCCCTTAACCGTCGAGGGAGTGAGTAATCAACAACCCACCTGCCTCTCGACCATGGCAACAATCGTTGCCATCCCCGCGACTCCCCCCATGCAACCGCCAGCACTGGCAGCTCATAGGGCACTCAGAAGCCGCGAATGGCGGGGGAGCTTGCACAGTACCCCACTCAGCCAAATCTGTTTTACGAAGAACCGTATTTGATACAGAGTAAAAATGATGGGGTGAAAGAAAATATGAATTCACAATATGCAAAGGAACTGAAGGGTCAATTATATTTTGGATTAATGCCCTGTTCCGATATCGTGGAAGCTTTTTCCAACAGCCATATTTCAGGCGGCGCGGTAACCCTCACCGCCATCATTTTTACTCTGTATCTCTGTTGTTGAAGAACATCCTCGCGTCTTGTTCTCAGATCACCAAGCTTGTTTGCTGATCTGAGAAAAAACGACAATGCGCCCGTGATGTCCCGGAGGAGATCACTTGGTCGAAGGCGCATTGTCAAACTTCCTCTTATCGGAGGCCGTATCCGTTGTCCGCAGCCGCTCATTCTTGAAGCGGGACACGAATTCGAGGAGCAGCTCTTTATCAGTCGGTCATCTTTTTCATTCTTACAGTCCGTACATGGCATACCTCCGCATCAGAGTGATTCGACTTGGGCGTCTCATCACTTTGATGATAATAGTATAGCATACAAATACACATATGTCAATAGTATTGACTTTATTTCAATACCGGTGTATACTCCAAATATACAATTAATGTTCATTTACCCTTATGGCAGATACAAAAGAAATAAAACAAAGCGTTTACAATGCGCTCAAAGAATTGGGACTGAGCGAGTTTGAAATAAAATTATATACTGTTTCTTTACTGCTTGGCCCATCCCCGCTTTCCAAGCTTTCCGAACATCTCGGCATCTCCCGCCCGAACGTTTATAAGATAATAAAAGGCCTGGAACTGCACGGACTGGTCAGATTTTCCGACCGGAAAAAATATGCGCGGACTTTTATGGTGGAATCTCCGACAGCTGTGCTGGAAAAATTGCGCAAAAAGCGGGACAGGGCCGGTGAAGTGGATTACCAGCTCACTTCCATCATGCCAGACCTTATTTCACTTTATCGGCAAGGAGAAACTTCAACCAAAATAAAAGCCATAGAGGGGAATGACCAATTTGCGAAACTTTCTGAAATGATACTGGAAGAGGCCCATGGAACAACTGAATTTTTTGGATCGTTGACGGCTGCAGTTCAGTCAACGTCCATGGAAACGCAAAAAGAAATGGGGCTGAGAAGGGCGAGGAAGGGCATAATGCTTCGATCCCTTGTATTCCCTGATAAAAATCTGGAATCTTTCAGGGGAATCAATAAAAAATTGATGCGCGAGCTGAGATTTTTTAAAGACATGCAGCCGTTCCCGGCCTCTTTTCAGATATTTGCGAACAAAGTGATCATCTGGCAGCCGAAAGTGCCATTGGCAATTTTGATTGAAGATGAAAATCTCGCTCTTATGTTCCGTAATATATTTGAAGTGTTTTGGAAGCAGGCGGAGAATGCGTGAGTGGGAATTATCTGATTTACCCCGGCACCTTTTGTGGATATCTCGTTGTCATCCTGAGCTCGCCGAAGGATCTCCGAATTTAGATTCTTCCCCCCGACTCAGGTCAGGGTCAGAATGACAGCCGAGGGAATCATAAAATAAAAGCCCCCCTTGGCTTTTGGCCTTGGGGGGGGTACGAACGTCGACACTGCTCAGTCGAAGGCTTTACGAGCCTTGTCTGCTGCTGTCGTCACCGCTCTTTTTGTTGTTTTCGGTTTTGTCCATGTCGGGTGGGATGCTCGCGCGCCCGGAGGAAGTTTCGAACTCTCCCCCCGGACGCGCGCGAGCACCGCCGTTAAAGCCCGATCATGGTGCACCTCCCCGTTCCCCTGATACGAACACGTTCTAGGGGATCAAGCATTCTCGTGGCCCAGTCGGCTTTTCTGCCGTTCATCTCACTTCAGGGCGCGGTATATTTCCGCGACCTTCTTTTTCCCTGGTTACGCTTACTGCGGGCCACTCGATTGCACGGGGTGCACCGAGACCATCACTTTTTTGAGGTACCCAAGGCTAATTCCTCAGCCTCGTGAATATAATATTAGCATATAAATACATATTTGTCAACGAGTATGTGTCGCAAAATAAGGGTTATTGCATCAAAATTTTTTTGACGCAAAACCCGAAAATATTGTGCAACACAAAAAGATTTTATGTCGCACAATATTTTCTAAACGAGTATAATAAAAATATGACCGAAATCGAAAAACTGCTGAAGGAATATCTGGATTATCTGGAAATTGAAAAAAACCGTTCGCCGAAGACCCGGGAAAATTACGGGCGGTATCTGTCGGCGTTCATCACTGCCGAAAAAATAAAAGACCCGGAGGGTATCACGGTTGAAAGAATCAAAGAATTCCGCGTCGGTCTGGCGCGGGGGGCGAAAGACCTGAAAAAGAATACGCAGACCTATTACGCGATCGCCATCCGGAATTTTCTGAAGTATTTATTGAAGCAGGATTATGAAGTTCTGTCGCCGGATAAGATCGAGCTGCCAAAAATCCCCCGCCGGCAGATTGATATAATAGAGTACGCGGATCTGGAACGATTTTTGAGCGCGCCGCCGCAGAATACCTTGCGCGGACTCCGCGACCGGGCGATTCTGGAAATGCTTTTTTCCACGGGCCTCCGTATTTCCGAGCTGTGCAATCTGGACCGGTACATCAATCTGGACCGGGGGGAATTCACCGTGCGCGGGAAGGGCGAAAAACTCCGGGTGGTTTTTCTGTCCGACCGGGCGAAAGCGGTGCTGAAAAATTATCTGGAAAAACGGACCGACGCGCTGGAGCATCTGTTTGTAAGTTTATCCAAACAAACCTCGGCGCTGAAACAGCCGAAAGTGCTGGGGAAAATTACGCCGCGAGCGATCCAGCGTCTGGTTGAATTCTATCGGCGCAAAGCCGGAATCGCCAAGCGGATTACGCCGCATCAGATCCGCCACCAGTTCGCCACCGATCTGCTCGTGAACGGCGCGGATCTTCGTTCTGTCCAGGAACTGCTCGGCCACAGCAATATTTCCACGACGCAGATCTATACGCACATCACGAATAAGGAATTGAAGGATATTCATCGGAGCTTTCACGCTCGCCGCCGCAAGTAGCTATGGCGGACAAGGCCGCCGGAGAAAATAAAATCCCCGACACGTGTCGGGGGCTTATTTTTTATGTCAGGAATATCCGCCAGATCGTATCCACGGTTCCGTGGATGAGGATCGGCACGGCAAGGGTCCGTGTTTTCATATATGAAAGTCCGTACACGCCGCCGGCGACAAATGCCATGGCGGCGTACGGAATATTCGGGAATACGCCGCCGCCGGAAATATGGCTGTACGCGGTCGCGAAGAGCAGCGTGGAATACAGGAGCGCGATTTCCGCGTCCATGGCGCGCCGGAGCAGATTGAATACTAGTCCGCGGAACATCAGCTCTTCAACCGGCGCGACAAATAGGAAATAGGAAATCACCGTGTTTTCCACGTGCGCGATTTCCAGCCGCGGATGAAACCGCAGGAATCCGACATGGAGTCCGACGGGTATCAGCAGCAGCGAGAGCACGACAATATAGAGCGCGGCATATTTCAGATTTTCGTACGTTACGGAAATATCAATCCTGATGTTTCTCCGCAGCAGATACAGGCAGGCAAGCAGGAGGCAGAGCAGGGAGGAAATTTCATACGGATATGCGGTTGCATCGGCAAGATATCTTTGCCAGATTTTCCAATTGAATGTCTCCCACGAGCTCAGGAAAAAAAGAGCATCCCAGCGGTTTAGCGGATGATTGTCTTTTGTTTTCAAGATGCAGAGAAATGAGCACAGGATGCTGAGCCAGAAAAGCATGCGCCCTCGTTCCACTTTTCTCACCAGAGATTAGCACCAAAAAAATGATTTTGCAATTGTGCCGAGGGTGGGACTTGAACCCACATGCCTTGCGGCGCTAGCTCCTAAAGCTAGTGCGTCTGCCAGTTTCGCCACCTCGGCTTACGGATATGGACAGCATAGCGCATATTGTGAATTTTGACAATTAATTATATTTATGATATCCTATACCCAGTACAAGTTCCGGTTTCCGGGGCTTATCGAAATCATAAAAGGAGGGTGAGATGATCGCAGCGGGCGTACTGCTGGTTTTGGCGTATGCGTTCTATGGCTGTCTGGTAAATTGTCTGGTGGATATTCCGGCGTTCACCGGTTATCTGATCAGGAATGTCTGCACTAAAAAGCTCCGGTCTGTCGGTCCGGGATTGCATTTCATGATTCCGAAACTGGAAGAGCTGGTGGAACCGGGAATTTCGCTCAGGACGAATGAGCATATTTTCGAAGCTGTGTTCCAGACGCAAGGCGAGACCGCGGTCAAGCTGACCATCAAGATCGAAGAGGCGGCAGACCCCGACGGCCTTCCCGAGTATTCCTCGTTCGAGGACGGGAAACGGATCAGCGGCATCAAGGAACGGATCAAAGAGATACTCGACGAGTGGATCCGTCCGACGAAGGACCGCGATGCCGTGGTGGATGCCCTGGAAGATATCGCCGGCGTTACGAAGATCGACTTCGAGAAGGCGCAGGACGACGGCAAGTCTCTTCCGAAACATTTTGGGACCAGGCTTCTGTCGCTCGGACTTTTTCCCGCTGAATTGCCGCCGGCAGTTGTCGCGGCGAAAGCGGAAGAGGAAGCGCAGGCGATGAAAAATAAAACCAAGAAAATGGAAGCTGACGCGCTCCGGGTGATTGAGGAGGAGGCTCAGGCCTCCAAGGACAGAACCCAGAAGATGCAGGCAGATAACTTCCGTAAGATGTCGAATGAGATCATGGAGTCCGCGAAAGAGCACGGCCAGGATCTTTCCTATGAAAAGGCGTACCGCATGGTGCAGCTGGAATTCGGCAAGGGAAATCTCAAGGAAGAGATTAATACTTATGGCATCGATCAGGGATCGCAAGAGCTCATCGAGAAGCTGGTCAAGGAGGTGATCGAGCGATGGCTGCCAAGGGTGAAGTGATGTCGAGCGCAGGCAAGGCGAGAGTTTTTGGGAATGGCGCCAAGTCCAAGCTGGTCTTATTCGCGGGAGTGCTGTTGATATCCGCGGGATTGGCAAAGAATTATCTCAAGGCCGGCCAGGTGAATGCGAATGTCTGCGCCGGATCGCAGACGGTTCATCTAGGATGGCAACATCAGCGCGATACGATGCCGATCCGGCTGGACTGCTGGAGCGAAACACTGTATATTCCCCATGGGGTGACATATACGATTCAGGGAACTCCCGGCGGGACTGAAGTCTGTTTCTGGCTGAATGACCGCTGCGCCGAAATCAGGACTATCGGCAACGGCCAGAACCTGGATTGGGGCGTGTACGGCCCCAGGGATCTGGCGATGCGGTTCCGGGGCGGTTCAGGCAGCGTGCTTGCCGAGCTTACCGGCCATAATCGTCGCAGAAGATAGCGCAAACAAAAACCCGCCAGTCGAAAGACTGACGGGTTTTCTTTTTTACAAAAACTGACTAGAGCTGCAAAATACTCTGCACGATGTAGCGGATACTGCCGGCAAGAAGCGCGACGGTGATCGCGACAATTGAATAAATCAATTGCTCTTTTGCTTTCGCAACGCGCTCTTCGGTTCCTTCCGCGCCGAGATACAGATACGCGGCGTAGAACAGCGAGAGAATCGCGGCGACGAAGAATATTCCGGTGACCCAGTTTACCAGCGCCACGATGATGCGTGACACGTCATTGATGGACTGGACATTGGTGACCGGCGCTCCGGTGACCGGCGGCACGGCGACTTGCGCCAAGGTTAACAGCGGAAGAAGCAATGCGCCTGCGGTTAAATATTTTTTCATAATGTATTTTTATTGGAATCAAGCAATTACGTAGGTTGCTCGATTATTTCTTTCAATCCGACCTTTTATGATTATTTCTTATTATAATACGATTATAATTTTATCGCCACTTTACATCTTGAGGAAATTTTGAATTATGAGCTCTATGCTTTTTGATAATAACAAAAGCCCATATCCCACAATCGCCCAGGTGATCGTATGCCGACCCTCAATCACTTTTTCCGGATTGCTGCCGGCCATCAGCAGTTGATAGGCGCCCCAGACGATCATGAACGGAAGCACGGCGATGGAAGCGATATAAATGAGCCAGTCGACTATTTTTCCGATCAGGTCCGGAATCGTCTGCGTCGTGCCGAGGGGATTCGGCAATGTTATGATCTGCGATCTCACGGTCTGATCCTGCGGGCTCGTGGCGCCCGAGGCATTGCCGCCGCCGCCGACGGAAGAATTAGCAGGACACGTGGCATCGTTGATAGGATAACCTGTTCCATCAGAAAAATACTGGCACGCGGCAAAACTTGCAGCCGGCATCAGAATAAATAAAGCAGTAATCGTAGTAATGGCGCTGAATAGTTTTATTTTCATATTTAATTTATTAATACGTGCATTTAATTTCCGTCCACGGGAGCTTTGAGGGTGATCCAGTCAGAACCTGGACCACGGTTCCGAGAATCAGCCAGGCGGTGAGCATGATCACCAGGCCGATGACCGTGTCGGTCAGAATTTTCCTGCCTTCTTTCACCCGTTCTTCCGCTCCGCCCGCGGTCATGGTGACAAATGCGCCCCAGGTGATGAACAGCGCTGCGAATGAGAAGCTCAATTTGATTGCAAAATCAATCAGATTTTTGAGAAGCTCGAGTACCGAACAGAGATTGCATGCCGGCTGGCCCGCGTTTCCGCATTGGACCAATCCTTGGGCAGAGACAAGGCTGCTGCCGGCGAGAAATGCGCCAAGTATCAATGCAAGAGCGACTAGTTTCGGATTTATTTTCATTATTTATAGTATAACCCGAAAAGTTCACCCTGTTAAATCCCGCTTGTGCGGGAATCCGTCGGCTGACGGATCATTTAACGGGGTAAATTCGTTATCTCCTCGCTGTTATCAGTTCGGTAACCTGCCGTTCCGCCTGCGCGAGCGCGTCCTGCGGTTTCAGTCGCTGGCTGATGACGGCCGAGATCATCTGCGAGAAGATATTCTGGATCGCCGGTTTGTCTATCTGTAGCCACGATCGGGCGGATAGCGCCTGTTTGGCAAAGACCCCGAAATCCGGAGAGTCTACATATTTTTGTATCAGGCTGAGCAGCGCCGGCGGATGCTGGGTCACGGTGAGATATTTTTCTGCGGCCGCGTCATTGGCGGTCAGATAGAGGATGGCATCCCAGGCCCAGTCCGGATTTTTGCTATTGTTCGTCACGGCGAGTCCCCAGTAATTCGCGTAATTCCGCGCTTTCGGGGAAGCGGTCGGCTGCGGCATCGGGGCGACTTTGAAATTCAGGAACGGATTTTTATTCTTGATGGCAGTCTGTTCGGATGCATACGCGAATATCATCGGCGTGTCGCCTTTCGTGAAGCTGTCCAGCGAATATTCCCGGGAATCGTTCCAGGTGTAATAGGTGTTGTTCGGATCGGCGAATTTGGTATAGAAATTCAAAGCGTCCAGTCCCGGAAATTGTCCCTGGACATTTGCGGAAAATGTCGCCTGCGTGAACGCGTCATCGGTCATCTGCGTGCCTGCCTGGAGCATGAGGAGCGAGAGAATATCCGGCGCATTATCAATGGTCGCGGAAGAACCGCCGAGCGAGACTGCGGGTTTGGTGATTTTTCCGGAGGCATCTTCCTGGCGGAGCTTCGGAATCAGGTTCTGGAGTTCCAGCCAATCCTTCGGCGGGAGCGCGATGCCGTTCTTGTCGAATGTGTCCTGGTTATAGAAGAGCGCGAGCGTGTCTATATATAATGGAAGCGCGTAAATCTGTCCGTTGGCGGTGAAATCCTGTTCAACGACCGCCGGGAATGTCTTGCGGAGCGTTGCCAGGGTCATCTGGGTATCTTTCGCCGGTACGATCTTATTGTAGTGTTTCGGCAGCCAGGAACTGTTGAACATGACGATGTCCGGGCCGGATCCGGACGCGAGCGCGTTGATCATGTCCTGTTCGTAGGTCTGCGGATTTATTTCCACATAATTGATGCGGACATTTTTCCGCAATGCTTCGTAGCCGGTAAGCACATCCTGCATGATCGGATTGCTTTCAATCCCCCACATGGTCAGAGTGACCTGCGGAGGCTGCTGCGTCGCAGTCCTGGTCCCCGGGAGGATGCCGGTAAAAATGCCGACGAGGAGCAGGACGACAAAAAGCGCCGAGCCGAGAATGATGATTTGTGAACGGTTGAGATTCATAATTACAGTATACAAGATTTTATCGGTATATCGCCAATCATAGAAATTAAAAACCGCCTGCGCAGGCGGTTTTTAATCGGTTCCATACTACATGCAAATCACTCCCACCACTTTGTCGCCGGAGTTCAGATTCATGATCTTCACTCCCTGGGTGGCGCGTCCGCTTTGGCGCACGCTTTCCAGCTGAGTCCGGATGATCTGCCCTTTCGCCGACAGCGCGAGAATTTCTGTTTCTGTGCTGACGATCAGCGAGGTCACGACCAGTCCGGTTTTCGGCGTCACTTTGGACGTCTTGATGCCCGATCCGCCGCGGCCCTGGACCTTGTATTCGGTGAGCGCAGTCCGTTTTCCGTATCCGTTCGCCATGACCGTGAGCGTTTCTCCCTTTTCATTTTCTTTTGAAATGATATTGAGCGACGTGACCGTATCTCCTTTTTTCAACCGGATTCCGCGGACGCCGGATGTGGCGCGTCCCATCGGACGGAGCTGGGATTCTTTGAAGCGGATCGCCTGGCCTTGGGCGGTGGTGAGCGTCACTTGGTCATTTCCCGAAGAAAGGCGGACCCATTGCAGCGAATCGTCCTTTTTCAATTTTATCGAAATGATGCCGCTCCGGCGGACATTGGCGAAATCATCGATTGGCGTCTTTTTGGTCATGCCGTTCTTGGTGACCATGACCAGGAATCCCGGCACGGATTTTTTCTCGCTCGGATAGGTGATGATCGCGCTGACTTTTTCTTCCAGCGGAATTTCCAGGAAATTATGGAACGCCTTTCCTTTGGCGACGCGGCTGGCTTCCGGAATTTCATAGACTTTCGTCTGGAACACGCGTCCGCGTTCGGTGAAGAAGAGGATGTTGTCGTGCGTGTTCGCGGTCATGAAGTGGGTGAGGAAATCCTCTTCCGCCACATCGGAGCCGATCAGCCCTTTGCCGCCGCGTTTCTGCGATTTGAAACTCGCCGGATTCACGCGCTTGATATAGCCGCCCTGCGACATCGTGATGATGGTTTCTTCTTTCGGAACCAGGTCTTCCTCATTGAAATCTTTCAATCCTCCGACGACCAGTTTGGTTTTCCGGGCATCGCCGAATCTGTCTTTCACGTCTTTGATTTCGTCCTTGATGACTTTCAGAATTTTCGCCGGACTCTTGAGGAGCGCCTGGAGGTCTTCGATTATTTTTTTCAGTTCCTTGAGTTCTTCTTCGATTTTTTCGCGTTCCAAGGCGGCAAGCGTCTGCAGGCGCATTTCCAGAATCGCCGTCGCCTGCAGATCGCTGAATTTGAATTTCGCGACCAAATTTTTATGGGCGTCGTCTTTGTCTTTCGATTTTTTGATCAGCGTGATGATCGCGTCGATGTTGCCGAGCGCCTTATGCAGTCCCATCAGAATATGGGCGCGGGCTTCGGCTTTTTTCAGTTCGAATTCCGCGCGGCGGCGCACGATTTCTTTCCGATGCTCGACGTATTCCGCGAGAATATCCTTGATGGAAAGAACTTCCGGCTGCAGGCCGCCCTTGGTCAGGGAGATCATATTCAGGTGGAAATCTTTCTGGAGATCGGTGAATTTATAGAGCTGATTCAGCACTTTCTGCGGAGCGGCGTCATTCTTGAGTTCGATGATGATGCGCAGCCCGTCTTTGTCCGATTCGTCGCGGATGTCGCGGATGCCCTGGATCTTCTTTTCGGTCACGAGTTCCGCGATCTTGACGATGAGTTCGGATTTATTCACCTGATACGGAATCTCGGTTATTTCAATGATATGCCCGCGCTTATTTTCTTTGATTTCCGCCAGCGCGCGCGCGGTGATCGGTCCGTGGCCGGACGCGTAGGCTTCATTGATGGCCTTTTTATCGTAAATGATTCCGCCGGTCGGAAAATCCGGACCCTGGATGAATTCCATGATCTCGTGAATGGTCGCTTTCGGGTTATCGATCAGATGCGAAGTCGCGTCGAAGATTTCGGAAATATTGTGCGGCGGGATGTTCGTCGCCATGCCGACGGCGATGCCGACAGTGCCGTTCAGCAGAAGGTTCGGTATTTTTCCCGGCAGTACCCGGGGTTCCACGATGCGTCCGTCATAATTCGGAACCCAATCCACAGTCTCTTTTTCCACGTCCAGCAGCATCTCTTCGGCGATTTTGGAAAGACGGGCTTCGGTGTAGCGGTAGGCGGCCGCGGAGTCGCCGTCAATGCTGCCGAAGTTTCCCTGGCCCTCCACAAGCGGATAGCGGAGCGAGAAATCCTGCGCCATGCGGACCATGGCTTCATAGACCGAAGAATCGCCGTGCGGGTGGTATTTACCGAGCACTTCACCGACGATGTTCGCGGATTTCTTGAATTTCGCGGAATGCGTCAGTCCGCTGTCCCACATCGCCCACAGGATTCGG
>CAYUKW010000012.1:0-10745 GCA_964445395.1 uncultured Candidatus Saccharibacteria bacterium | reverse complement strand
CGGGCGCCACACTCCGGCATACGGGTCACGGGCTGCATCTTCATCTGTTGGGCGGATGGAATAGGAAAATGGACCGCGAAGCGATGCCCAGTCCTGGGTCCCTATCTTCAGATTAATCTCTGACGCGACGCTGTCTATTTTATTATCAGCGCAAGGCGCGAGGAGGAAATCGTAGCTTCAGCTACCTTTCCGACGAGCAACAAAGCGATGAAATAAAATAGATGCGTCCCTTCGGGTTATTACCAAAATGAAATAGCTCTGCGTTATTCCTCCTCGATATGCAATAAGCATTAATCTCGTCGGAATGCCTTGATCTCTTTCATTTTGGCGATAACGCGTCTAGAGCTAATCTGAAGATAGGGACCTACTTGATAAATAATTGCGGTTCTGGTAATATATACTCTTATGCAAGTAAAACGAAAAGAAAATGAATCAGTGGGATCGTTCATCTATCGCTTCACGAAAAAAGTCCAGCAAAGCGGCGTTTTGATCGAGGCGCGCAAGCGGAGATTCCGCAACCGCCCGAAAAGCAGGCTGAAGATGAAAGAAGCGGCGCTGTACCGCGAAGCGCGGAAACTGGAAGTCGCAAAAGAAAATAAACTGGTCAAGCCGAAAGAAAGAGAGCGGGGACCGCGAAGAATGTAATGTAATCAAAAAAGACCATGGGGTCTTTTTTGATATATTCTTGAGATACATTCAGTTTTGGTATAGTATTAATAGATTATTATTAGATTTAATATCAAGTATGGATTTATTGGCTAAAATAACAGGCGATCTCAAGGAGGCGATGAAAGCGCACGAGGCGGACAAAGTGAATCTGCTCCGGATGCTCACGTCGGCGCTCAAGAACAAAGCGATTGAAAAAGGGAAAGATGCGGCGCTGACTGAAGAGGAAGCGGTGCAGGCCATCACCCGGGAAGCCAAAAAACGCAAAGAATCGGTGGTGGCATTCATGGCCGGCGGCCGGGCGGATCTGGCGGATAAGGAAACTGCCGAACTTGCGATAATTGAAAAATATCTGCCGGTGCTGATGTCCCGCGAAGAAGCGGCCGCAGCAGTGGAAAAAATCCTTGCCGGACTTGCGGACAAGAGCAATGCCGGGCTGGTGATGAAAGCCGTGATGGCGGAAATGAAAGGCAAGGCGGACGGGAAAATGGTGAGCGAACTCGTGAAAGAAAAAATGCAATAAATCAAAAACGGCCTTTCGGCCGTTTTTGATTTTAATCTTTTTATAGCCTATAATCCTTTTATTGTTCCTTGAATGCTGAAGAGGCTTTTATGGTAGGTCTTGTATTGATTTCCGCACTGACTACCGCGCTGGCTTATGCTCCGGTTTTTATGATGATGCATCATTTTTTTCCGAATATGACCATGGCGTCTCAGTCGATGATTGCGATTCCCGTCCTTGTGTATCTGGGATTTTTATCTCAGATTTCGCCCCTGATCAGTTTTGGAATTTCCCGCCGTTCAAAATTTAAATGGCCATTTCCAGCTGTCTATATTCTGATGGCGGCTATCACATTGATTTTGGGTATTTCCGGCATTATTTATGTGCCGATCAAATTGATTCATAGCCTTATACGTTTGCGCAAAAACGGCTCCAAGTGAGTCGTTTTTTTATTTCATAAAATGTTTGGTATACTTTATGCATATTCATATGGAAATCCGGATTGAGGTGATGGGAAAATCATTGCAGGTGTATAAGCCGGTGCTGGCGAAAAAAGGCAGGCAGATCGCCGCCGCGCTGAAGATCAAAAAGCCGATTGATGTTTTTTTGGTTGATTCGGAAACCATGCGGAAGCTGAACCGGAAATATCGCCGGAAAAATAAAAGCACGAATGTGCTGTCGTTCACGGCTCCGCTGCATTTTCCGACTGATTCGCTCGGCGAAATCTATCTGGATCCGAAATATATCGAGAAAAAAAATGAAAATCTGCCATTCATGCTGCTGCACGGAGTTTTGCACATTCTCGGTTATGACCACGAGCGTAAGAGTGATAGAATAAGAATGGAACGGAAAGAGGCTTCGCTTCTTTCCCGGCTGAAAAAGCAAGGCGGAAAACGCAAAGAGTAATTAATGTCTTTATTTTGCGTTTTTGATTTCAATTTTTATCATGGCGAATAATTTTCTAATAGGTTTGGATGTCGGGTCCGGAAATCTCAAGGCGGCGATCGCCGAAGTCAGGAATGACGGGCAGTTGGCGCTGGTGAAGCTGGTAAAAAGTCCTTCCGGCGGCATGCGGAAAGGGAATATCGACGATCTTGCGGAAATGACCCGGTCATTGAATATACTGTTCAGCGAAATCAAGAAAAATTATCGGGGCGCGCTGAAAGGCATGTATGTGAATGTCGGCGGCGCGGATACGCACGTGCAGTCGTCCCGCGGCATCGTAGCGGTTTCGCGCGCGGACAGCGAGATCTATCAGGATGATATTGACCGAGCGATACAGGCATCTCAGGCGATCAATTTGAAACAGAATCGGATGGTCCTGCATGCGATCACCCGGGAATTTATCGTTGACGGCGTCGGTGATATCCATGATCCGCTGGAAATGAAAGGCAGCCGCCTGGAAGTGAATAGCCTGATCATCGATGCGTTCGTGCCGGCGGTGAAGAATCTTTCCAAGTGCATAGAAATGGCCGGCGCGACTGTCGGCGGTTTGATATTTTCTCCGCTGGCCGGAGCCCGGGCGGTGCTTTCCAAGAACCAGAAGGAGCTCGGCGCGGTGGTCATTGACATCGGTTTCGGCACGACGAGCATGTGCGTGTATGAAGAAAACAAGCTGGTGCACGTGGCGGTGTTTCCGATCGGTTCCGGAAATATCACGAACGATCTGGCAATCGGACTGAAGACGACCATCGAAGCCGCGGAAGTGGTGAAACTCACGTTCGGATCCGCATCCATGAAAGGCGTTTCCGGCAGGGAGCAGATCGACCTGAAAAAGATAGATCAGCATGCCAAAGCGCCGGTGTCCCGCCGCGCGGTGGTGGATATCATCGAGGTGCGGCTTGCCGAAATTCTGGAATTTGTGAATAATGAACTTAAGCTCATCGGCCGGGCGGGAAAGTTGCCGGTGGGAGCGGTGCTCGTCGGCGGCGGAGTGAAATTGCCGGGCATGATAGATTTTGTGAAGAATGAGCTGAAACTTCCGGCGCAGATAGGAATCACTGACGTCTCTTCGCTGGAAATTCCGAGCGGAGAAATGAGTCTGCAGGTTGAAGATCCGGAATTTGTCTGCGCGATGGGTCTGCTGCTGGAAGGGAGGGATCGGGTCTACGGTTCCGGCAAGCAGCGATCGGCGAATGTCACCGGCTGGCTGAAACAATTATTAAAAGATCTGCTTCCGTAATCAATTTGTATGTCCACTAAAAATAACAACGTGTTGAAACATGAGATGGCGAAAATCAAGGTTGTCGGCGTCGGCGGCGGCGGCAATAACGCCATTTCCCGGATGCGGAAAGATCTTTTCAAAGGAGTCGATTTTATCGCCATCAACACCGATACGCAGGATCTGGAGCTGTGCAAGGCGGATGTGAAAATCCATATCGGAAAAAATCTCACGAAAGGATTGGGAACCGGCATGAATCCGGAGCTCGGACGCCAGGCGGCGGAAGAAACGCGGTCGGAAATCAGCGAAGCCTTGAAAGGGGCTGATCTGGTATTCATCACCGCGGGACTCGGCGGCGGCACAGGCAGCGGAGCGTCCGCAGTCGTCGCGGAGACCGCCAAGGAAATGGGCGCGCTGACCGTGGCCGTGGTGACCAAGCCGTTCACATTCGAGGGCGCGCAGCGCTCGCGGATCGCGCAGGACGCGCTGGCGCACCTGAAAGAAAAAGTGGATACCCTGATCGTGGTTCCGAACGACCGGATTTTTTCAGTGATTGAAAAAGACACGACCCTGATACGGGCGTTCGAGATTGTGGATGATATTTTGAAATATGCGATCCAGGGCGTGGCGGAACTGATCGCCATGCCGGGAATCATCAATGTTGATTTTGCGGACGTGAAAGCGATCATGGAAAATGCGGGAACCGCGCTGGTGGGCATCGGCATCGCGACCGGGCAGGATCGCGCCATGTCCGCGGTCACGCAGGCGCTGAATTCTCCGCTGCTGGAAGTTTCCATCGAGGGCGCGAAAGGGGTGCTGTTCGGAATTTCCGGAACCAAGGATCTGAAGATGAGCGAAATAAACGAGATCGCGAAAACCATTTCCGATGCGGTTGATCCCGCGGCGAAAATTATTTTCGGCGCGTATCACGACAAGAATATGAAAACGAGCGAGCTGAAAGTCACCATCATCGCCACCGGATTCACCGGCACGCAGTCATTCCAAAAGAATATGCCGACCGCCATGACCAATCTTTTCAACGCCCCCGGAGAGAAAAAATCTGAGCGCAGCATTGCAATGGATAAAGAGGAAAAAGAAGCGCAGCGTCTTGATAAGGAAGAATCCAAGTCAATCCGCCAAAAGTCGGAAGCGTCGAAAAAAACATCGGATATCTGGGATATACCGACATTTTTACGGAAAAAGAAAAAATAATATAAAGAACTTATTGTACGCATGGAACACACATCGGAATTCCGCGAGCTTTCCGCGAAAGAACGCGAGGCGTTGCGGAAAGAACTGAAAAAATTCACCGCGCTCGCTATGGACGGCGGGAACAATTTCGGACTTGACGAGGAGAAGGAGGGTGAGGAGATGGAATAATGAAATGATCCGCCGTCGGGCGGGTCATTTCATTTTATGGCGTTGATTTTATTTTCCTTGAAGCGAAGACTCTTTTTCTTGCGGAAACTGCGGAGTTTCGCCGTTTCCGCAGGGAAAAGCAGTCGGAGCGGTTTTATCCACAGTTTTATTATGAGCTGGTTTTGATTTGGCGTATGATAAAAGTAATTATTCATTTCAAACCATGGGATCATCTCCACAAGTACGGAAGCGTGACGGCCGGGTAGTGCTCTTCGATCAGGCGCGCATCACCAGCGCGGTCGCCAAAGCTATGCAGGCGACGCAGGAAGGCGACGCGAAGGACGCCGAAAAGGTTTCCGGCGCCGTCGTGAAAGAGCTGAAGAAGAAATATCCGGGAAATCACGTCATCGGCATTGAGGAGGTGCAGGATATGGTTGAGGAAAGTCTGATTCTCGCGGATTTCGCGAAAACCGCCAAGGCGTACATCCTGTATCGCCAGGGGCGCGCGAAACTGCGCGAAAAGAAAAAAGAAGTTCCGGAGCATGTGCGGAAACTTGCCGAAGAAAGCAAAAAATATTTCAAGAACCCGCTTTCGGAATTCATCTATTACCGGACGTATTCCCGCTGGATCGAATCGGAAGACCGCCGCGAGACGTGGATCGAGACCGTCGATCGGTACGTCAATTTCATGAAAGAGAATCTCGGCGACAAACTGACCGTGAAAGAATATGAGGATCTCCGGGAGGGGATCCTGAAGCAGGAAGCCATGCCGTCCATGCGGCTGATGTGGAGCGCGGGATATGCGGCCGGCGCGACGAATGTCGCCGGATATAATTGCGCGTATGTCGCTCCCACGAAGCTGCGCGATTTTTCGGAAATCATGTATGTGCTGATGTGCGGCGCGGGCGTCGGTTTTTCGGTGGAACAGCAGGCGATCCAGCATCTGCCGCAGGTGAAGCCGCAGACCGGCAAGAAACTGCCCGTCCACGTGATCGAGGACAGCAAGGAAGGCTGGGCGGAAGCGCTGAATCTCGGCATGGAGGCCTGGTACGGGGGAAAAGATATCTCATTCAGTTTTTCCAAGCTGCGGCCGGCCGGCGCGCGGCTCAAAACCATGGGCGGAAAAAGTTCCGGTCCGGCGCCGCTCCGCGCGGTGCTGACATTCGCGCGGGAAAAGATCCTGGCGAATCAGAATCGCCGGCTGCGTCCGATCGATGTGCACGACCTCATCTGCAAGATCGGAGAAGTGGTGGTCATGGGCGGCGTACGGCGCAGCGCGCTGATTTCGCTTTCCGATCTCGATGACGCGGATATGCGCGACGCGAAAAAAGGCCAATTCTATCTCAATGAACCCCAGCGGAGCATGGCGAACAATTCCACGGCATATAACGAAAAGCCGCCGGCGAGCGTGTTTCTGAATGAATGGATCGCCTTGGCGAAAAGCGGCACCGGCGAGCGCGGCATTTTCAACCGCGGCAGCCTGCAGAAACAATTGCCGGCGCGCCGCTGGAAATTGTTCCAGAAAAAAGCCGCGACCTCCGGAAGCAATCCGTGCGGCGAGATCAATCTGCGGTCAAAGGAGTTCTGCAATCTTTCCGAAGTCGTGGCGCGCCCGGAAGACACCGAAGAAAGTCTGATGCGGAAGATCCGGCTGGCGGCGATTCTGGGGACGTATCAATCCACGCTGACGAAATTCCCGTATCTTTCCAAGGAATGGAAACAGAATTGCGAAGAAGAGCGGCTGTTGGGAGTGTCCATCACCGGACAGTGGGATTGTCCCGCGCTGTATAAGGATTCCGGAAAATTGTTCCAGAAATTGCGCGACCGCGCGGTGGACGTGAACAAAGAATACGCGAAGCGGTTCGGCGTCAACGCGTCGGCCGCGGTGACCTGCGTGAAGCCGTCGGGCACCGTGTCCCAGCTCGTGGATGCGTCATCCGGACTGCATACGCGGCACGCGCAGTATTACATCCGCCGGGTCCGCATCGCCGCGACCGACAGCCTGTTCCGGATGCTGAAAGATCAGAAGATGAGTTTCTATCCGGAAGTCGGGCAGGAAGCCAACGCGAACACGTATGTGCTGGAATTTCCGGTGAAAGCGTCGGCGAAAGCGGTGTTCCGGAATGATCTCACGGGCTTGCAGCAATTGGAATATTGGAAAAAAGTGAAGGAGAATTTCACCGAGCATAATCCGTCCATCACGGTGTCTGTGGGAGAAGGCGAGTGGATCGCGGTGGCGAACTGGGTGTATGAAAACTGGGATATGATCGGCGGCCTGTCATTTTTGCCGCGGGAAGATCATGTCTATGAATTGGCTCCGTACGAAGAAATCACGAAAGAAGGATACGATCATCTGATGGAGCAGTTCCCGGACGTGGATTTTTCCCAGATACTGCTCTATGAAAAAGAAGACGAGACGCAGGGCGCGAAAGAACTCGCGTGCGTCGGCGGCGTGTGCGAGATTGCGTAATCCTGTATGATTATATCTGTCATTCTGAGCTTTGCGAAGAATCTAATGGTGGCACCGAAAGAGATCCTTCGGCTATGCCGCAGGATGACGGAAAATGAGAGTTTCGTAATTCATAGAACTTTTAACTACTGCTTATGGCGATAATCACTCACCGATTCCATATACCGCGGCATCGATACTATATTCCGTTCATCGCGAGCCTTCTTTGCGCGTTGGTGATTTTGTCGTATTATCTGACCGGAATAACCAATATTTCCGCCGACAAAGTATACGCCGGCCTCGCGCTGTCGCTCTACCGGCTCATACTGGCGTACGCGCTGTCGCTCGTCATCGCGCTGGCAATCGCCCTTTCCATCGGGCAAAGCAAAGCAGGAGATGTGCTGATTCCGGTGTTTGATCTGCTGCAGAATCTGCCGTCGTTCGCGCTTATCCCGTTGTTCATCGCTGCGTTCGGATATACGAATCTGATGGTCATCACGTTCGCCGCGTCTTCGATAGTGTGGCCGATATTGTTTTACGTGCTGCATGCATTGAAAACCGCGCGGACTGATTTCAACGACGCCGCGACGATGTTCGGCGCGGTCGGCAGGAAGCGCGCCTGGTATTATCTGCTTCCGCTCAGTTTTTCCTCGGCAGTCGTCGGTTCGATTGTCGGCATCAGCATCGGCTGGGAAGCGATCATCGGCGTGGAGATCATCGGGCTGTCCAACGGCATCGGCGTATTTCTGAACAGCACCTTTATCGCGAACCGCGGCGCGTTCACATTCGGAATATTCTCGCTCCTCCTGGCGGTATTTATTCTCAATCGCTTGGTATGGATGCCGCTGCTGAAAAAATCACAATCATATGCGGAATGACATTCTGACGGTAGAAAATATCTCCCATTCGTTCAGGGAAGAAAACGGCGAGCGGACGCATGCGCTGCGCGAGGTGTCATTTTCCGTGACGCACGGGGAATTTCTGTCGATTATCGGCCCTTCCGGATGCGGGAAATCTACGCTGCTGAAAATAATCGCCGGACTGATTCCCGCGACGCGCGGCCATATAAAAAATAATGCATCCTCGATGGCGATGGTGTTCCAGAACTTCGCCGTCTTTCCGTGGCTTACCGTCATCGGGAACGTGGAATTCGGGCTGAAAATGTCCGGCATGCCGAAGGAAGAACGCCGCGCGCGGGCGCTCGAAAAAATACGCGATGCGGGATTGTCCGGTTATGAAAAGAAGCATCCGCACGAATTATCGGGCGGGATGCGGCAGCGCGTCGGCATTGCGCGGGCGCTCGCGGTGTCTCCAGATTTGCTCCTGATGGATGAGCCGTTTTCCAGCTTGGACGAACTGACCGCGGAAAAATTGCGCGCCGATTTGCTGGCGTTATGGAAGAAATATAAGATGACCGTGGTGATGGTCACGCACTTGGTTGAAGAGGCGGTGCAGATGTCCGATAAGATTGTGATTCTGAGCGCGCGTCCGGGCGCGATGAAAAAAATAATATCCGTGGATCTGCCGCGCCCCCGCGCGAAACGGTCAAAAGAATATTTCGCGCTTGTCGACGCAGTGACCGCAGAGATTGAGTAACTGCCGGATAATTTTGCTCGCCCTACTCAACGATTTTCGAACTTTTGACTGGGCGGAGGAGTACAAATATCCTACCGTGGTTTTGGATCAGATGAAAGGATTGCTGGCCAAGTACGAGAACCTGTAACCCCTGTTTTCCCACTTGGTTGCCCTTGTGGCGAGCTTTGTACCGAGAGTAAGAGCTTTGGCACCAATTGCGATGCTGACGAGCCGTAAGACGAAATTTGAAAGCTTGGGACGATTTGCTTAACTTTCAAAATATTAAGCAAATTCTACAACCCCAATATCGTCTGCATGGTGTGACGAGTTTTAGGTCCCACATATCCAACGGTCGGTGTCACGCCATATTTTTTCTGAAATCGAGCAACGGCTGTTTGCGTGAGCGGTCCGAAGTAACCGGTAATGAGTGCCTCGGGATAGCTTCCTTCGTAGACCAGAAATGCCTGCAGGTGCGCCACAATTTCACCCTGTGCGCCACGAGTCAAATCATTGTCGAGAATAGCGATCGTGCCCGGCAGGCTCATGTCCACATGTCCGGCTGAAATGGCATTGAGCTTTTCGCGCGTCGCCTCATCGGTTACCGCGGTCTGCGGCAAGTTGTGCTTTTTCTGAAAATCCAAAAGAGAAGCTTTGGTCAAGGGACCGAAATAGCCTGTGGTAAGACCGCTCTTGTGAACTCCCTCAATGTTTAAGATCTGTTGAAGATGGACTATCTCCTCGGCGCTGTCGCCAAACGAATGCAACTCGCTGAAATGTTCGACTGCCGTGTCCGGTATGAGTACCGGCACTTTCTCCACTTTTATTTCCTCAACTCCGCCGACTGGCGCAAGAGAAATAGGCACGCTTTCTGAATGTTGTCCGTATACGTTATGCGCATAGAGTGCGTAATGGTAGGTGGTGCCATTTTGGAGTTCAGTGTCTGTGAATGTTTCGGCATTGCCGGAATAAATAACTATGCCGTCGGTCGGTGATGTCGGATAGCCGCCTTCTTTACGCACGAGCTTGACGCCAGAGAGTCCTGCGGTGCCTGGGTTTTGCCATTGAAACATTATTTCCGAATCAGCCGGAGCGGCGGTCACCAAAAGTGGCGTCCCGGGAGACTGAACGTATGCACCACCTCCACCGCCTCCGCCACCTGAACGTGCTGGAGTAGTTACGACTGGGGCTGGTGTTGGTTCTGGAGTCGGCGCTGGAGTTATTATCTCTGGAGTGGTTGTGGCGACGGGCGAGATAGCTGGAGTGGTAGTAGCCACTGGTACCGTTGCAGTCGGTGTTGTAATTGGCACGGCTGTTGATCCACCAGATGAGACAATGGCCGGCGTGTGAACGGTGTGATCGATAGAATATGTTTCGTTACCGCCCGCGTCCACGGCCTTGACTCGGTAGTGATAGGTCGTGTCAGGCAGAAGGCCGGTGATTGAAGTGTCATGAGATATAGCCGAAGTTCCTACGGCGTGTGTTTCTCCGTACGCAGTGGTTGTGCCATATTCAATCGCACCGGAAGTGATTTCATTGGTTGTCCAGTCAACAGTAAATCCGGTGCTGGTTAGTGCGGATGACGTAACAGAGGTGATATCCGCGGCCGGATCAATGATAATTGGCACGATAAGCGTTGTGAACTCATGGAGATCGGAGACAGTGGCCACCGTTACGCCGGATGGTTTTGAGACGACGCGGAAATAATAGAGCGTATCCGGCACAAGGCCGGAAATAGCTACTTCATGTACAGTGGAAAGTGCTGTGGTGTGCGTACTCTCACTACCAAGTTGTGGAGTAACACCATACTGGACAATAGAGTCCGCAGGCACATTGGTTTCAAAATGAATGGTGACGCTTGTTGAGGCAATCCTGTCTGGCTCAACGCTATGAAATACGAGTGCCACTGGCGTAGCCGTCTCTGCCGGAGGTGTTGTTGTGGCAACCGGTGAAGTAGTTGGTGTAGTCGTGGCAAAAGGCTCAACTGTCGGCGTGGATGTTGCCTCTGGTATCGGAGTAGGTTCTGGTGCGGGTGC
>CAYUKW010000011.1:0-11347 GCA_964445395.1 uncultured Candidatus Saccharibacteria bacterium | reverse complement strand
TGGATCATGGATCACGCCCGGAAGCTCGAGGGCGTGTCGGTTGAACTTCTGGATCTGCGCGAGTACCAGCTGCCGATGTTCGCCGAAGGGATTTCTCCATCGCAGATAAAAGGCGATTACGGCAAGCCGGACGTGGACCGCTGGGCGAAAAAAATCGCCGAAGCCGATGCGTTCATTGTCGTGACTCCGGAATACAACCATGGCTATCCGTCCGCGCTGAAAAACAATATCGATTACCTGTATAAAGAATGGAATAAAAAGGCGATCGGATTTATCAGTTACGGCGGCACCGGCGGAGCGCGGGTGATTCAGCAGCTGCGCCAGGTTGCGGTGGAGCTGCAGATGGCGCCGATTCGGAACAGCGTGCATATCTTTTTTCCGTGGAATCTTTTGGATGAAAAAGGGGAATTGAAACCGGGCGCGTTTGATCCGAATGAAATGAGCGCTCAAAACATGCTCAATCAGCTGATGTGGTGGGCGAAAGCGCTGAAATCCGCGCGGGAAATAAAATAGAACTGCGTAAGTTCGAATCCAATTCCGATTGTTGACATTCACCTTATAAATAAGCATAATATCATAAGTTATCTTTGATATTTTGAGCAGCGGAGGCGGGTCATGAAAGGACTTCAATTGCGGTCTCTTTCGGGAGAGCTGTACGGAGTTGCGCCAGCGCACGCGGAAAAACCGGTCAATGCGATCGAAGCAGTGGAGGAAAAACTTGGTCCGTGGAAGCGTTACGCGCGCGGACATTGCGGCGAAAACTTTTCTTTTCTGAGGGATTACCATAGGCTGCTGCTCCGCGCCCTGGCAGGATTTTCTTTTGACGAGCTGTGCAAACTTCACTATTCATCGGCCATCATGATGGATGATTCGGTCGACAAGCTTTTTGAAAGAGATGCCCGTTACGAAGTCGTGCGAAAGATTGAGAGTTCCATGTGGCGGTGGGGTGTCGGGAAAGGAACGTGGAATGAAGTGGTGAGCGCGTATGATTGCATCCGCCACTTTTCTTTTGTCGATGATCCGGATTTCGAAATCAGACTGGATTACACCAGGCATTACAACGAATTCGGCCACGCCAAGTACAGCCGGACTTTCATCGACGGAGTGTTCGCGTATCTCGTCTATTACAAAAAGAAACACGTGATGACGATCGGATTCTCCCTCATGGAAAAGAAGCGACTACTGATCCAGCAGGTACAGCTGGCTAACCGCACCGGTAATCGATTCCTCTATAAACTTCCGAATAACCGTCTGGAATTCGTAATCGATCTTTTCCGGAAAAATTTTCCCGGCTATCGCCTGCACGTGATTGACGGAGATTGTCTTGCGGAGAAAACGCTTGCCGATTATCGTCGATCGCTTGCGAGGGAGCGTGAACATTGCAGGCGTTATCGAAACGAGGCCAGAAGCGCAAAGGGGGAATCGAAAGAGCTGAATGCGCGCTGGCTTGCGCAAAGCGAGCAGGAGCGCGCGGCATTTGAGGAAAAGATCGCGCATCTTACGGCAGACAGACAGCGGTTGATTTCATTCTATGGCACTATCGGACGCTTCTCGTTCGGCATTGCACCGATCAAAGTCAATGGCCTTGTCCATCATCGGGTCACGGAATCATCCGTCAGCCAGGATAAAAAAAGAATGCAGTACAACCGGTCGCTTTAGGCGACCGGTTTTTATTTTTACTATAAGTATTTCGATAGACCGAATGCAGCGCAGATTTTTTAAATCGCAATACTATCCAAAGGTGAATGTGAACGCTTCAAATCCAGGCTGATCTATGCTGATTTCAATGACGTGATCGGCATAGTCATTTGAATCGAAGAGCGTATAGAGTTTCGGATCAGCGACGGTGACGGATGGCTGGCGTTTGCCGTCGACGGTAATGGTTACTGTCGCGGGAGTTTTGCTTGATGCGACAAGATGGATTTTCCCGGCGTGGAAGGTAAGCCGTATCTTCCCCGGCCCATTCACCAATGACATAGTATCGGGATTGAATTGCCACGTTCCTTCCAGGGCAAAATTGTTCAGCGCAGAAGCGCTAGGGAATGCATATGTTTTCGGCGATGAAGACGGAGTTTGTTCCGGCGTCAGATTTTGCAATCGGGCGGTCCCGAAATACATTTCCGGCGAACCTATGCCTGTCAGATTTGGCGCAGTAGTTCCCATCGTCATCGTCTGCAGGCCTAATAACGCGCGAATGGTATTTTCCGTAACATCGTATTCTCCTTCGCCGAAATGCACATGGACAATACTGCCGTTCTTGTCTATCAGATATTCCGCCGGCCAATAGTGATTGCCGTACGCGTTCCACGTGGCATATTCATTATCCTGCGCGACCGGATAATGGATATTGAAATGGCTGATCGCGGCTTGGACGTTATTCGAATCTTTTTCAAAAGCGAATTCCGGAGTATGGACTCCGATGACTACGAATCCCTTGTCTTTGTACGTGTCATACCACCGGGTCACGTACGGAAGCGTGCGGATGCAATTGATGCAGGAGTACGTCCAGAAATCAACTAATACCGTTTTGCCACGGAGATTTTGCATTGTCAGCGGGTTGCTGTTCAGCCACGTATCGATTCCGGCAAATTCAGGAGCCGGGCCGTAATTGAGAAGATTGGTTTCCAGAGAAGACGTTGCATTTTGCGCGGGAGCGGCATTCGGCTGCGGAAGATGCAGATCCGCGCTTTGCATCCGCATATCGATATAGAAGCCCGCTGCGGCAAAGATCAGTATACCGGCGATGAGCGCGAATAATTTCTGGTGTTGCATGATTAAAATTTAGGATTGAGTGCTGGAAAATAAGTCAGAAGCAAGGAGTATATTTTGATATCATAGTTGAAATAAATAGCGATGGAAAGGAGGATGATAATGATTCCGAAAATCTGCTGCAGCAGTTCGGAGTATTTGGCAATTGCGGTGATTTTCTTGCTTAAATACTGGCCGCCATAGGCGATCAAGAGCATGGGGACGCCGGCGCCGATCGCATAGGCACACAGCAGAATCGCCCCAACTGAAATTTCCTTCTGCAGCGCGATGAGCGTAAGCACTGACGCGAGCACGGGACCGGCGCAGGGAGTCCAGGTAATCCCCAGCACCATGCCGAGAATGAAGCCGCTTGCATTGCTCATTTTCGCCGGATCGCTCAGGGCTGCGATGTGGGTGAAAAAAGCATTGAATTTCAGCATGAGAAGCTCGAATGGCGTCGGCCACAAAAGCAGCAGGCCGAAAAGTCCCAGCACAAAAATACCGCCGGTGCGGATCGCGTTCGGATCCAGCCCCAGATTTCTTGCAAAAACCGACAGGACAACCGCGGCAAGAGAAAAAGAAATCACAAATCCGGCGACGATGAAAAGCGGCCGCGTTTTATTGGTCTGTCCGATGGATACGCCTAACATGATCGGCAGCAGGGGCAATATGCAGGGAGAGGCGATTGTCAGCATCCCGGCTGCGAGTGCGAAAAGTATTTGAAGCATAGGTAAATAAATTATAGCAGATACTAGCTGTGATTTACCCTCAACCGACCACTTTCAGCGAAATGCTGGCCAAATGGGACGATGTCGGAATAATGCTTTTACCACCTGCCAATAATTGCTCCCATTGCGGCCATAACCGCGAGTGAGCACGCGCATTCAAATAACCATAACTTAGCTTTTCTTCCCATCCAAATAACCTCGATTGATGTAGCGGTGACTAAAAAACCAAGCCAGATCCATAATGCACAAATGATACCAGTCCAGGTTCCAGCTCCGCCCAAGAATGGAGAAGAGGAAGCAAATAAATACACTACGGCTAAAACATATGCCGTGACAAAATTCGATAGTAGATTCCACAACAGTTGCGGAATCATATCTTTAAATTTTTCATTTCCAGTAGGATGAATATTTGCCAGTTTCATCCAAAGTTTTCCGGACACAGGTCCATGAAATAAAAATCCTAGAATAAAAGCTGTAATTGCGGCTACGGCGACTGCTGCTAAATTGATGGGTAACATGCTATTTTGTGTTAATAATTTAGGAAACCATCGAACCTGCTTTCAGCGGACCCGCTGGTTCATAAGTAGCAATAACAACGCCTGTCGTTGAAATAGTGGAATCAGTAAGTTTAAATCCATCTGCTTGCGTACCTTCGGCAAACAAGCGTTTGCCATTCCCTATTGTTACCGGAAAGATCCAGACATGCATCCTATCTATCAAATGCTCCTTGAGTAAGGTTTGCATAAGATTACCGCTGCCATGTACCCACAGGTCAGGACCTTCCTGCTTTTTAAGTTTATTGATCTCTTCCACAACGTTGCCGCTAATGGCGAGTGAGTTCTGCCATGAAGGCGTAAAAGGCTCGTGGGACACAACATATTTTTTTGTCCTATTAAATGGATTCGCCACCTCAAGATCGGTTTTCGCAGTCGGCCAATACGCGGCAAAAATGTCATATGTTATTCTGCCGAGCAAAAGTTCAAAAGGCATATTCATAAATCCCGTCATGAGAGCGCCCATCGCCCCATCCCAATAATGAGCTGACCACCCGCCATATTTAAAGCCTCCCGTCGTATCTTCCTCCGGTCCGCCCGGGGCTTGCATGACGCCGTCTAAAGTTACAAAAGTTGTGGTAATTATTTTTCTCATGTATTTAGTATATCAAATTTATTGGCTGACCATCCTGGACGATTTTCGAACTAGTTATAGAGCTAAGGGAGATAGATGACTTTACGACTTTAACCTGTTAAAATTTTAATATGAAAAAAATCCTTTATATACATAATCTTCCCGTAGAAAGGTGGGAAGAATATAAAGACCTATATGTTACTGCGGTAAAAAACGAGCCCCTTGCTTTTTCTGAAACATACGAAGAAATCTTAAAATCAGAAGATAAGGAATGGAAAGAGGAATTACAAGACGCATTAGATAGGCAATCTGTAATGGTTTTTGCTGAATGCGAGGGAAAGTTGATAGGTATGTACTCTGGGAGTTTCCATAAAAGAGAAAAATTAAAACACAATGCTTTTTTAGCGTCACTTTTTGTCTCAGAAGAATTTAGATGGCTGGGAGTTGGAAAAATGCTAATTCAAAAAATAGTAGAGTTGATTTTGAAAAATTCAGTTATAAAAAATGTTCATTGTGAGATTATACAGACTCAGGTCGCTTCTATAGCAGTTCATAAAAAGCTTGGATTTGAAATTACTGGAGAAATTAAAGATCTCATTTTTGTAAACGGTAAATATATTAGTGAGTATTGGCTAGAGAAACAGATAAGATAGTCGGGGGAGTCTTATAGCTGCCAGACCTGGATTCGAACCAAGATAACAGGATTCAGAGTCCTGTGTCCTACCATTAGACGATCTGGCAATGTTATGTATTCTATATGAATTTTCCGGACAATTCAATCGCTTTTATATCAGGTCTTTATGGCCGTTCAGGAAGTCTTTGTAGGGCATCGGTTTTTTTCCTTCTGGCTGCACTTTGAGCAAGGCAAGCGAATCATTCTCAAGAGCCGCTTCCAGTAATTTCAGGCGCATTTTTTTTCCGTTTTTCAGTTTCATTACGGTGAATACGCCCGGTTCGGGATTGAGTGCGCGGATTTTCAGCCATACGGTCCGCGCGGAATCGTTTTTGAGATCCACTTCCGCATCCTGGGTGACGAATTTTTTCGTGAACGTGGCCGCGGATTCATCCTGCGCCGCCGGCTGCAGCAAACCGTCGAGCCATTTCGGAATCAGTTTCGCGGCGAGTGAAGCGCTGAGATACGCCAACTTTTCTTCAAGCGCGGAATATGTGTCCGCAGTTTCAATCGCGCATTTTTCCATGCCGAGCACGGCGCCATGATCCACCTTTTCATCAATCAGAAAAATGGCGGTGCCGGTTTCTTTTTCATCATTCAGAATAACAGATTGTATAGGTGAGGCGCCGCGGTATTTCGGAAGCAACGACGGATGGATGCCGATCGTGCCCATGGGCGGAATTTCCAGCAGCTCCTTTTTCAATATCTTTCCGAACGCGGCCACCAGAAAAAAATCCGCATTGAGCGAGCGCAGATACGCGAGATCCAGCGGCGCTTTGGCATCGCGGATAGCCGCAACCGGCGGCATGCCGGCTTTCGTCAGTCCGTCCAGAATAATTTGCGCGAACTTTGATTCCTGTCCGCCAAAGAATACATATTTCATAGACTTTTACCAAGAAACCTAAGAACCAAGAAACGCTCCAGTTCTTCCGTTCTTTTGTTCTTTCGTTTACTAGTTATTTTTTATTATGGGTTTTCGGCTATTTCGTACTTGTGCAAATTCTTCGCCTTGTCGATGAACACAGTGCCGTTGAGGTGGTCGGTTTCATGCTGGAACACGCGCGCGAGCAGCCCCCAGGCTTTTATTTTCAGCTTTTTCCCGTTCTTGTCGTATCCTTCCAGGACGACTTTCGACGGCCGCGAGACATCTCCAAAAACGTCCGGGACGCTCAGGCAGCCTTCTTCCAGCGAATTCGTCTCGCGGGAAATCTTCGTCAGCTTTGAATTGAATACGGCATAAAATTTTCCGTCCACCTGCGCGACGAACAGATGCGCGTCCAATCCGATCTGATTCGCGCTCAAGCCGACGCCGTTGGCATTTTTCATCGCCTCGCGCATTTTCTTCAGCAATTCCCGGATGTCTTTCGGGGAATATTTTGAAAAATCAAAAGGCGCCATCTTTTTGCGGAGCAGCTTCACTTCTTTTTTGTCATCGATAAGCCAGATGCCGTGTTTGGTCATGGGAGTAGTTGAAAGTAAAAAGTTATAACGTTAAAAGTGAAAAATTATGCTTTTGTCTTATAGGCGCTTTTTGTTTTCGGTCGGGCAGGTTCGTCGGTGCGCTCGACTTCTTTCAGCATGCGCATGAAATAGGCGCCGCGATTGTCCACATTTTTCCGTTCCGCCAGGTCTTTGGCCAGACGGATAAGCTGGGTATTATCATATATTTTCGCGATGCGCATGTATAGCGACTTATGTTCCTTGTCCTGCAGAATTTCGGTCAGCAGAAGTCCCGTGGATTGGTTCGGAGTATAGACGCGCGACTTTTTCATCCGCTCCTTGAGCGTCGTGAGATAGTCTCTGTTGATTCCGCCGATCGGGTTCATCTGCATATGCGTTCATTAAGAACCTACCTCAATAATAATCCCATAACGCGATACTTGCCAATTTCATCCAGACCCAGACGGGAGGAAGGAAATCGGAGCTCTGCTCCCTTTCCGACGACCAACGCAGGCATGGATGAAATTGGCGGTATCCCTTCGGGTTGCGGTTAAAATGAAACAACTCTTTGTCATTCCTCCTCGAGGCAGCTTAAGCTGCGATCTCGTCGTCACTCCGTGAGCTGTTTCATTTTTCCTCGCAACGCGTTTGAGGATTATTATTGAGGTAGGTTCTCATATTGTATGCTATAGTAACTTCCATGAAAAGACGCTTATTCATCGCTTTGCAGATTCCGGAGAACGTAAAGAGCGCGATCACAAAAGAGCTGGAAAAAGTGCGCTATGACTTCACGGACGACGTCCGCTTTATCGAGCCGTCGGAATGGCACGTCACCGTCACATTTTTGGACAACCAGGAAGACACGGCGATGCCTGCTCTATTAGATGGAATCGCGGCGACCGCCGGAAAATTCAAAGCCCCGCAAATAACATTCACCGGCATCGGTTACGGACCGAAAAAAGACGCGCCGCGCATGATCTGGCTGAGTGGAAGTCTGAAATCCTGCCGCGAATTGCAGAAGATGAAAGATTTTCTGGAAAATTCGCTGGTGGATAATCAAGTGGTGTTCAAGCGGGAACACCGGCAGCTGAGCATTCATGTCACGCTGGCGTACATCAAGACTTCCGAAAATCTGCCCGAACTGGATATTCCGTTTAATGAGACGATCCGTCCGGAGACGCTCGATCTTATGGAGTCGGTTTCTGCCGGCGGGAAGACGACCTACGAATTTTTGCAGAAGACCGCTTTTAAGATATAATTATCACTATGAGCATGTTCGAACAATTCAGAAAAAAATACGCGCACAAGATTCCACTGTACACCGCGGTTTTTATCGCGGTCACGATACTGGGCATCTCCGTATTTTATCTGGGATATGCGGCCGGCAGCGCACATCCGAAAGTGGTGACGGTTGAAAATATCTCAAACACCGCCACCAAAGACGGCCTTTCGGTGAACTTCGGAACATTCTGGGAAGCGTGGGACATGCTCAAAAATGAACATCTGAAAGGAGGCCAGGTCAAAGATCAGGATATGGTGTACGGCGCGATCAGCGGCCTGGTGAATTCACTCGGCGATCCGCACACGATTTTTCTTCCACCGGCGGATTCAAAAAAATTCCAGCAGGACGTTGTCGGCAATTTCGGCGGCATCGGCGCGGAGATCGGCATCAAAGACAAACAGCTGGTCGTCATCGCTCCGTTGAAAGATAATCCGGCGGAAGCGGCGGGCATCAAGGCGGGGGATAAGATCGTGGCCATCGAGGGCAAGCCCACCGACGGCATCGATGTCAACGCGGCGGTTGAAAAAATCCGGGGTGAAATCGGAACCATGGTGACACTGACCATTTTCCGCGACGGCTGGGATGCGGTGAAAGATTTCAAAATCACGCGCGCGACGATCACCGTGCCGACGCTGGAAACCAAGATGCTGACCGCGGGCGGCAAGAAAATCGCGCACATTTCGCTCTATTCGTTCAATGAAAACGCGCCGCTCGGCTTTTACAAGGAAGTCCTGACCGCGATGATGAACCGATCCGACGGCATCATTCTGGATCTCCGCAATAATCCCGGAGGATTTTTGGAAGTCGCCATTAATCTTGCCGGCTGGTTCGTGGATAAAGGAAAACTCGTGGTGAGCGAACGGTTCCGTAACGGCACTGAATCGCCGTTTTATGCGGACGGCAATCAGGCGCTGGCAAACGTTCCGCTCGTCATTCTGGTGAATAAAGGTTCGGCGTCAGCATCGGAAATCCTTGCCGGCGCGCTGCATGCGATCCGGGGAACAAAATTGATCGGCACCAATACCTATGGCAAAGGCACGGTTCAGGAATTGCGCAGCTTAAGCGACGGATCCCAGATAAAACTGACCATCGCCAATTGGGTTCTGCCGGACGGTACTATCATCAGCGAAGACGGAATCGCACCGGATATAAAAGTGGATATCACTGACGCGGATGTCGCGAAGAAAGTGGATCGCCAGCTGAATAAAGCCGAGGAAGTGCTGCTGCAGGAAATGAACCAGAAATAAAAAATATCCGTCAGCTGACGGATATTTTTTATTTAGAGAACGCTGACGACGGTGGTTGTTCTGCGGGTTCCGTCAAAGCGGGTTTTCTTGGAGGTGGTGAATTTCACTTTGCCGGTCTTCATCGCGTAGATGGTATCGTCCGCGCCCTGCTTCACATTCGTTCCCAGGGAATACTTGCTGCCGCGCTGGCGGATGATGATCTGGCCCGGGGCCGCCATTTCGCCGTCGGATTTCTTTACGCCCAGCCGTTTTGACGCGGATTCTCTGCTGTTATGGGCCGCGCCGCCCGATTTAGTATGTGCCATAGTTAAATATTATATACTTAAAATTATTTATAGATTATAGTAGTATAATTGCAATATGTCAACACTCATTAATCTGTTGAAAAAACAGGAAACCCGGCTGGTCATTCTCATGATCATTCTGAGCTCGCTGAGTTTCGGCCTTGGCTATCTTTCCGCCGACCGGCAGAATCACGCGCCGATTTATATTCAGAAAGTGGTTGCAAAATAAAACTCAATCAAAATATCCCGCCAGTTTCAGCCATTTTTCATTTTCCCATTCCCACAATTTTTTAGCGCCGAGAAAAGCCTGAAAATCATTTTTCCAATCCGGAAATTCCTGGATTTCCGTGATGCCGGTCAGATCAGACCACTGATGCTCGCCAACGCACGGATATTTCTTTCCGCGGCGGACTTTATTCCGTCCGCCTTTCGGGCGCATGGTGGCGCCGCACTTCAGGCAGGTGTGGACTTGATCGATGCGAAGGATCCAGCGGGTTTCCAGATTGGGAAATTCCGGCAGAAGCGCGTCCATATAGGCGGAAGTCTGCAGATTATAATCCCGATAGATCGCCTGGGACGTTTTGATATCCAGAACGCCGAATTTACCATCAATAGTCGCCATCGTATCAATAGTGCCGGCATAGCGGTGCGTCGGATGGAAAATTCTCTTTTCAACGTGTTCCGGTTTTATGTCTATTTTATTCGTGGCGAAAAATTCCTGAAATCCGCGGACTGCCGGAGCGATAGCGGCCGGAATTTCCGGAGTTTCACCGACCATCAGCTTTTCCACGACTTCATGCACCAAAGTTCCTTCTTTGGCGGAATTTTCAGTGATGGCTTTTGCGGCTTTATAGCTTGGCGCCTCGCCATAAAACCAATACAACGCGGGTTTGGATTTTATTTCCAGAACTTTCGTGACGCGGGGATACCATCTGCCCCCAATCACATATCCGGCCTGTTCTTTAAATTGTTCTACGTTATCGTAATCAAATAATGACATACCGTACTATAAGGTTCCTTGCATACTACCATTATTTTGGATACTATATAATGGCTTTTTGACAGCAGAAGAAATGCGCATGCGGAATCTGTGCGATGCGGAACTGGAACAGCTGGAGCGGCATCTTGCCAAGGCGACCCGCGAGCGGTTATTCCAGTGGCAGTGGCTGAATCATCACTGCGTCCACGCGCTGATCAACGATTTCGGAATTTTTCTGGAAAAAGAAAAAGAGGGGGTCGTACTGCGGGTGTACTGCCTGAATGTCATTGTGCTTGAGACAGAAAGAGAGAGCCTTCCGCAACTTTTCAATCTTGCATTGGCGCAAGTCCGGTGGCGCAGCCAATTGTCCGCGGATGAGATTGCAGGTTTTAATCTGCAGGCTCCGAAATTGACCCGGGCGCGAAAAGATTTGACTGATATAATGGATAAGATTTTTGACCAGCCTCTGTAAGGCTGGTTTTTTATTTTTGCATCGGATAGAGTGGAGATAACCTTGAAAATCGGAGTGCGCAATGAAAGCGATCATCGTCATCGCGAGTTCCAATACGAATGATATTGAAAAAGGACTGATCGATCGGTTCTGCAACCAGGGACGGATCGTTGAAAGCGAGCTGCTCAGCCATTTTAATTTCAGCCCCGATGACGTCATGCGCATCACGCCGGCGGAACACGGCAATTCCCCGCAGAAATTAAAGAAAATGCTGACGCTGTTCTTTTTGGAAAATTTACGTGAAGACATCTGCGTGTTCTATGTCGGCCACGGTTCTCCGAACGGCTGGCCTTTGAGCGGAATCCAGGACGAGTCAGTGCTGCCCTA
>CAYUKW010000010.1:0-11631 GCA_964445395.1 uncultured Candidatus Saccharibacteria bacterium | reverse complement strand
GAATCTTTTGGATCACTATGCAATAATTCCCTGATCTTTGCAGTAAAATCACCGAGATTACCGCCCTCCGCCAGATATCGGGAAAATTCCGGAGGCGCGATCTCCCTGACTCCGCCGACATCAAATGCCGCAAAGGGAACTCCATACGCCATCGCCTCCAGAAGCACATGCGGAAAGCCTTCTTCCTCCGAGGGAAGAAGAAAGATATCCGCCGCCGCAAAATAGCGCAGCACTTCATTCTGCGGGATCCAACCAAGAAATCTGACTTTTGACTTTTCACTTTTCACTTTTGACTCAATATTTTTCCGCTCAGGACCATCTCCGACAATCACTAAAACAATATTTTCATTTTGAAGCTTATTTACTATCTCCGGCAGATGATGCGCTCCCTTTCTCCGAGAAAGCCGGTGAACAAAAAGCAGGACCTTCGCTCCGGACGGAATATCCAATTCCTCCCTCACGGCGCCGCTTTTCACTTTCAACTTTCCACTTTCAACTTTTTTAATATCTATCCAATTGGGAAAAGTTTTAATTCTGGCAAGCGGCAATCCGTAATGCTCCGCATATTCTCGTCTTAATCCTTCGGTGCCGGTCACTAAGAAGGTAACCGACCTATACACCAGCCTTTCGAATTTATTCCGTAAAAAATTCCTGCGGTAAAGCCAGGGCAGTCCGCAATTCCAATAAAAAGTTCTTCCGCCGAAAAATTTCACGACTAAAGAAGCGCTCAATGCCGAAAGGAATGAATAGTGAATATAAAAATCCTTATACCCGCGCAGGCGCGCATAGTTAATGACCAGAAAATTCTCCACTACCCTCAGGGGGAGAAAATTGAATTTTTGGACATAGACATTTCCGTTCCTTAAAAAATCAGGGCGATCGCCTTTTTCAATGATTAAAAAGATATCCATTTCTTGCTGAATATTCTCAAGAAATCCATAGAGATAGTTAAAATGAGTGGCAGTTTGAGATTGATATTCCGGCACGATAACACAGAGTTTCCTTGGCATATATCTATAACTTTACCCGGCCTCAAAACGTTTTAAAGCCAAAAAACGGCCGCTTCAGGCGGCCGTTTTTTTAAAATTTATTCGGCTAATGATTGCAAATCAGAATCCACCATCATTTCAACCAATTCTTTGAATTTCACCTTCGGCTTCCACCCCAGCTCTTTCCGTGCGGCTGAAGCATCGCCCTTCAGCAATTCCACCTCCGCGGGACGCAAAAATTTCTTATCCGCTTTGACATATTTTTTCCAATCAAGATCAAGATGGTTGAATGCGGCTTCCACAAACTCACGGACGCTATGCGTTTCGCCGGTGGCGATGACGTAATCTTTCGGATTTTTCTGCTGGAGCATAAGCCACATAGCCTCAACATAATCTCCGGCATATCCCCAATCGCGCTTGGCATCCAAATTACCCAAAACCAGCTCCTTAGCAAGACCAAGCTTTATCTGAGCGGCAGTATGAGCAATCTTTCTGGTCACGAATTCCTGACCGCGGCGGGGAGATTCATGATTAAATAAAATTCCGGACGCCGTGAAAAGACCGTACGATTCACGATAATTTACCGTAATCCAATGAGCATACAGCTTTGCGACACCGTACGGGCTCCGCGGATAAAATTGAGTCTTCTCATTCTGGGGAACTTCCTTGACCTTGCCGAACATTTCCGAGGAAGATGCCTGATAAAATTTAATTCTGGGATTCACCTGGCGAACCGCTTCCAGCATCCTCACCGCTCCCAGGCCGGTAACTTCGCCGGTATACACCGGCTGCTTCCAGGACTCATGGACAAATGACTGGGCGGCCAGATTATAAACCTCGCTTGGCCTGATTTCCCGCAGGGCATGCACTAACGATGACTCGTCCAGAAGATCGCCGGAAATCAACTCAACCCGGTGGCCGTGTTCCAAAAGATGCCGGATATTTTTTCTGTCCTTCTGGCTGCTCCGCCGCTCAAGACCGAAAACCTTATAGCCCTTCCCCAATAGAAAATCGGCCAAATAAGAACCGTCCTGACCGGTAATACCGGTTATAAGAGCCCGTTTTTGCATAATAATCAATGCTGAGCTGCCTCTTGCTGACGGAAAAATTCCTTAAATACTGAAAGCACGTAACGAATGTCGGCAGAACTCAATTCGGGATGGCAGCCGATATAAAATGAGTTTTTCCGGACAAATTGCGCGACCGGATAATGCGGTTCCAGGTTGCCGAATAATTTCTGATAAATCGGCTGATTCAATAATGGCAGCAGCGGCCTGGTTTCGACATTATAGCTTTCCAGCCAATTGACCAAATCATCAACATTGATCTTTTCGCTGATAACCGTAATCGGAAACATCATAAACGCATGCTCTGCTCCGCGGGGAACCGAGGGAAGCTGCAGATAATCGCCAAATCCGGCCAACCCGGCCAAAAGCGCCTTGGCATTCTTTTTTCTCGCCCGGATATCCTCCTTCCATCTCGATAATTCAGCCAGCCCCAACGCGCCTTCAAATTCAGTAAGCCGATAACTATATCCGATGTCGATAAAAGAAAAACGCCGGCTGATAACCTGCTGCAGTTTCTTTCCGCTCTTGCCCTTGTCGTCATCTATGGAAATATAGATTGAATCGCGTCCGTGATTCACCAGGCTTCTCAATTTTATTGCGATTTCGCTGTCATTGGTCAAAGCTAAGCCGCCCACGCCGGTTGTCAGCAAATGCGCCACATAGGTCGAGAAACAGGAGATATCGCTCAAAGAACCGACCATCCGGCCATCACGCTTCACAAACATGGTTTCGCATGAATCCTCGATGATCCTTAATTTATGCTTCTTCGCGATCTTCAGTATCGCGTTCATATCCGCCGGCAGGCCGCAAAGATTCACCGGAATTATCGCCCGCGTTCTTGGGGTGATCTTTTCTTCAATCCTCGCCGGATCAATATTATACGTATTCCGGTCAATCTCCACAAAAACAGGCTTCAGATTATTCAAAAGCACGACATTGGAAGTGGCGATGAACGTAAGCGCCGGAACCAGAACCTCATCCCCGTCTTTCCAGCCATCCATGGACTTCAGCGCGTGGACCGCAACCTGCAGCGCGCTGGTACCGCTGTTCGCGGATATGGCAAATCGCCGATCGTGGATTTGAGCGAATTTTTCTTCAAAAGATTTCAGGAACGGGCCATAGGTGAGCCGGCCGGTTTTCAACACCTCGTTTACGTATTTTTTCGCAAGCGGCGTCACCGTGAATCCCCCGACTCCCAGCTGATTTTTACGCTTTGTGATTTTCATAGCAGATTATATAAATTTTATATATGCATCGTAGTATAAGCCAACCGGCGCAGTTTTACCATGTCAAAAAATACCGCTTATTTCAACTTTAAAAATTGCGCCAAAAATTTCATGGCTTCTTTCTCCAGGCTTAATTTGGAAACGCCGAACTTCCGGTTGAAAAATCTCACCGGCACCTCGGTTATCGCAAGTCCCATCTTATGCGATCTCCAGATCATTTCAAAAAGCATGAAGTTATTTTTGCTCTGCAGAGACAGTCTCCGCCACGAATCGCGCTTCATCCCCCGGCAATTTACCGAAAAATCATGAATGGGTATTCCGGTCGCCAGGCGCAAAAGAATATTGCCGATTTTGCTGATGATCTTTTTTTCAAAAATTTTAAAATTCGGCGCCTCATACAAAGCCCCCTTCATGTATCTGCAGCCCTGAACCAAGTCATAGGAATCGGTCAGAAGAGTTTCAGCGATTTTTTTCACATCCTCAAGCGGAAAAGACAGGTCGGAATCGCACGAGATGATATATCTGCCGCTCGCGCGGGTATAGCCGGCAATCAGGGCCGAGCCGATTCCCTCTAATTTTTCCCGCTTAATTAAAAAAATATCGGAATATGTACTTTGCAGTTTTTCCACTTCCTCCCGGGTGCCATCAGTCGATCCGTCATCCACCACAATGACCTCGATATCAAATCCTTTAAAGATGGCAAATACTCCGGGGATCAGGATTTTGATATTCTCCACCTCATTGTACGTGGGCAACACGAGAGAAAATGTGGGATTTTTCATAAATCGCGATTTTTATCCGGCGCAAGCAAAAAAATCATCTGATAGGAGAAAAATCCCGGAAATATCCTGCCGAGAAAATTCAATTTCCTTTTATGCAGATTCGGATAAAAATGATTTTCCCTGAGAATCGCGAAGCCATTTTTCTTAAGAGCGGATCTCAGGGTATTGATGGTGAAAAATCGTATATGGCCATAATCCATAAGACCCTTATTTTCGTATTGAAATTTTCCGAAAAGCATTTTAAATCTGTTTTTCCAGAAAAGAATGTTCGGGGTGGTAATTATCGCCTTGCCGCCCGGAGCGATCAAATAATTAACCTTACTCAAAAAGATATCCGGATCAAAAATATGCTCAATGACTTCCGAAGCGATAATCAGATCAAATTTTTTATCCATCAACGCTTCCGGCCATTCTTCCGCTTCGACATCAAAACAAAAACTGCCGCTTAAAAACTTCCGGGCTTCGTCTATGGCTTTTCCAGAAACATCAACGCCCGTGACGCGACACCCCCTGGCACGCAATGCCTCCGCAAGCCCGCCATTGCCACACCCGATATCCAGCACAGCGGAAACCGTATCCGGAACCAGACTGAGAATATGTTCCATTCTCACCCCCCTCATCCGGTAATTTTCCCGCTGATTATAAAAAACAGTTCTTTTCATGATCAATGCGCAGCGCCTACATTATATATATGATATGCCCCGACGGTTCGCAAAAGCTGATACTTAGTTTTTAAAATCGCCTCTTCTCCCGGCAGAAAATGCGCCGGATCTTCGCCGGATCTTACGATGACAATCGCCGGAGCGGGATCATACAGGATCGGATTTTTTCCGATAAATGGCACGCCCATCATCCGATACGTCTGATATTTCCGATCCGCCGGCACAAAAGCCCCGATTTCCGGGACATTGAAAATCCCGATGGTGTCATTTTTAAATTCCGTATCTACCAGACGAATGACTGCTTCCTCGCTGTTCGAATAGAATATCTTTGCGGCGGTGAAAAAATAGAAAGCCTGGAAAACAATCAGGCCAGAAACTGCCAAATAAAAAATGAGATTCTTTTTAAAAAGTCCCGACAGAATATCTTTCACTGCGACCACCATAAGAATATATGTCAGAAGATCGGCTGCGATCATATAGCGGAGCCAGCCGGGACTTTTCAGGTAATATAAAAAGGCGAAGAAATTATATATAATCGCAAAACTGAAAAATTTTCTGTACACCGGATCTTTTTCCGCCTTCCTGAAATAATCAAATAAAATGACGGCGGTGAATAATCCGAAATAGAGGATGGTATATGTTCTGGGAATCGAAGCTATGTTATCCATGATATAAGACCACGGGGATATCCCGCTTCCGAATGGATTCTGAAAAAGACCGATTACTTCCTTCCAGGCTGCCAGCGAGAACATATCAGGCATGACAAACCAGATTCTCACCAAGAATGGCGGCACTAAACCGGCAAAAATTTTAAATCCATTCTTCCAAAAATTCTTTCTTTCCGCCCACAACAGCACCGCGATGGCCGGCAGCACTGAAATATATACCGATGGCTTGGCGGAAATCGCCAGGCCGAACAGCATGCCGCTCATTACATAAGAATCTTTCCAGAACGCCCAATAAAGCGCCCACAACAGGAATACGAATCCCGGAATCTCCCCCATCACCGCGCGGCCGTTGTCATGAAAGGATGCGAATGTAGCAACTAAAAGCGACACCATCAAAGCCTCTTCTTTCCCGGCCAGTCTTCTGACAAAAATAAAGACGGATATAAGCGCGATCACCATCCAGCAAAGCATATACGACCTGGCTTGGGCCGGTCCGGATCCGAATAGTGCGAAAAATGCGCTGAGCGGGAGCAACAGCGGATAGCCGGATGCCTGATAAAAGCGGGTCATGCCGGAAAATACTCCGGGAGCGATCAGGGCGTCCAATCTGCCGAACTCAAGGAAGTTTTTTGCAAATTCAATGTTGATTCCCTCATCAAACCAAAGCCGCGGTTTTGTCGTAAGATTCGGCAAAGAAACAGCCACGACCGCAATCAGCAGCATGGAAAAGATAATTTCCGTATAATACTTTTTTAAGAAATATCCCATAGTTACTCTTTCCTCAGGTACACTTCCGCCTCGTCAAAGAAATTAACCGGGACTATGAAATCCCACAGCTTCGGAATCCGCCAATTTGGTTTCTTAAATAACCGTTTCAGCAGATAAGAAAAAGACAGGTACTTCCAATGCCATTTTTCCTGGATCAGCGAATACCCTAAGGGCCGATATATATTCTCCAATGATTTAAACGTGAAATAATTCAGATGCGAGGGCACCAGCGCATGCCACTTCTTGCCCAATATTCTGGCGGCGAAGGAATCGATAATCGGTACGGTGAATACCAGCAAACCGCCGGCATTGAGTTTTTTATGGGCGCTGATGAAAACTTCTTTCGGATCCATGGCGTGTTCGATAAAATCAAAAGCAGTGATAACATCGAATTTTTTAGTAGTCGAATCCTCAAGCGCTTTTTCATCCTGGAAGATGTTGGCCAGATTTAATTTCTCCCTAGCATATCTGGCCGATTCCTTGGAAATCTCCAGTCCCGCGACGTCTAGGCCGGATTCTTTCGCTTCCGCCAGGAAAAATCCCGGACCGCAGCCGATATCCAATAAATTCTTTATATCGGCATTTACCTGTCTGATTTTGGTAAGCACTCCGCGAAAAGCCCTGCGCCTTCCGGCGGCATCTCCGACATACGCAGTATCCAGCGACTGATGGGTGTAATATTTATTTAAAGCCTCTCCGATATCCGAACGGTCGACAAAATACAGATCGCAGTTCCCGCAGTGATATATCGTTCCATAACGGCCGTTATTGGACTCCGTAATCTGATACTGCGCCTGCTCCAGGACTTCTTTCAGGTTCCTGGTTCCTTTCATGAAAAGACTGGATTTCCGCTGCCGGCAATTCGGACAAAGCGGACCGGAATTTCTGATTGAAGAAAATTGCGCATAGTATCTGATTCCGCATTTATCCAGCACATAATGAAGCATGACCGACAGGATATCCAGTCCGTACCGGATACTGCGCCAAAAACCGATCATGGAAGCTTCGGTAAAATACCGTGTCGTAATCGGGATTTCTTCAATCTTCATTCCCGCCACCTTCATCTGCACGATGATCTCCGTATCAAAAACAAAATCATCGGAATTAAGGTTCAACGGCAATTCCAAAACTTTCCTGCCGTACGCCCGGAAACCGGAATGATATTCCGTCAGATTCATTCCCAGAATCCGGTTTTCGATCCAGGTCAGGAAAATATTGGCGATGAATTTCCAATACGGCATTCCGCCGAGCAGCGCATTCCGCTTCGTATGCATCCGCGACCCGAATACCGCCTCGCACTCGCCGCGGACAATCGGCTTGATCATCTCCGGAATGAACGAGGGGTCATATTGGTAATCCGGATGGACCATGATCGCGATATCCGCGCCTAATTTCAAAGCTTCCCGATAGCACGTTTTCTGATTTCCGCCATACCCGAGATTCTTTTTATGGACAAACGTCTTCAGCCCGAGTTTTTTTGAAACCGCCACCGTGTCGTCCCTGCTCGCATCATCCACCAGAATGATCTCGTCCACCCAGTCTTTCGGAATCGCAAAAAGAGTCTTCTCCAGAGTCTTCGCGGCATTATAGGCCGGCAGGACTACGACTATCTTTTTATCGGGAATTTTTAAGCTCATGCAAATCAAATGATCATTAATTTATACACTATAACACGGTTCAATCGCAAATCGTTTTAAAAAAACCCGCGGAATGCGGGTTTTATTGGGAAACCTTCAGAATGTACGGCGGCAAACCGGTTTGCCCCATAGAATGCTCGAAGCGTCTGGCCGGACTGAAAGAATTGAAGGGAATGCCCAGCTGAGCACGGACATCCCTCTCGATGAAATCCCTCAATTTTACCAGCGCTTCCGGCGCGAGATGGTCTGTAAAAACATATGATTGATATCCTCCGTCCGGATTGCCCTTGTAATATTCGGCAACCTTGGTGTAATCAACCTCCATGCTATACAGCTGATCGCCGTTTTTAGGACATTTATAAATCCAAACCCCGGGACGATCTGCATCCGGAACCGCATCATCGTAATACGGGCTTCCCGGATACGTGGTGATGATGGTCACGTCAAAATCCGCCGGCCTCACCTGCAAAAGCCATTCGCGCATATCCATCCCGGTTTCTTCCGACTCTCCGGGATGGCCGAGAGACATCAGCGCCTTCACTTTCAGACCGTACTTGTCGGCTATTTCCATGCAGCGGGTATTATCTTCCCGGGTCGCTTTCTTGTTGATATTCTCCAGAATCTTCGGCGAACCGGATTCAAAACCGACCAGCATCCAGCGGAATCCCGCCCCATACATGGCCTTTGCCTGCACTTCGGTAAAAAGTTCCGACTTGATGAAGCCGCGCAAACGCCATTCCACGCCCAGATCATCCTGCGCCTTTCTGATAGCCTCCATCAATCCGACCATCTGGGTATTCACATTCAGCTCATCGTCATACAGCATGAATCCCCTCACTCCGTAATTCTGATGAAGGGAAATCATTTCGTTGACAATGCTTTCTTTGGAACGGATCCGCACTCTCCGCAAAAACGGCGAAGCGCGGCCGCCGCAGAAACCGCAGCTGAACGGGCACCCAAGCTGGGCGATCAGGCTCAACGCCTTTTCGCCGTCAATAAAGTAACGATAGCTCTCCACGTCCAGCAGATGCCTCGCGGGAAACGGCATGGACGTCAAGCGCTGGCTATCCAGGAAAAGCGCTGATTTCGGGTCGTCCGCGTCAATCAATTTCGGGGCGTCATCCTGCAGGGCGATAAAGATCGCCTCTTCGCCGTCCCCGGCGACCAGAACATCGAACGTTTCCGACAAGACCGCGAACGCCCGGGTCGCTCTTCCCGGATAATTTCTGCTCTGTTCTTTCCGGTATGCGGCATTCACCAAAGTGATATGCGGGCCGCCGAGAATCAGCTTGGCATCCGGACGAACTGCCCGGATAGCGGCCGCAATCTTTGCCGCCGCAGGCATCTGCGGAGTAGTGGCGGTAATTCCAAAATGCTTCACCGGGGCATTTTGGGCATATTCTCTGATCGCCTCCTCATAATTTTGAATGCCGGAAAGATCCATCATTTCCACCCGAAACCCCCGAGCTTCCAGAGCTGCGGCGACTTTCAATATTCCCAAGCTCATAAAAACCCTTTCATCCAGCAGAAACACCGACGGCGTCACAACCAGACAGACTGTTCTTTCGGAATCTGCCATCGCTTCCTCCTTTTCAATAATCAATGAACCTTGTAGTAGCTTAATCAAAAAACCGCACTTTCACAATAGTCCAGAGAATAAGAAAGCCATGCTTCCAATTTATTTTTTTTCCCTGTTCGTAATCCCTCGGATAGTATTTTATCGGCACATCGACAATCCTATACCCGCGCTTCAGGATCTTACAGACAAGTTCGTTATCATAATCAAAATTATCGGTTTTCACCGGGATGGCGTCAATCAATTTTTTGGTGAATGCCTTATAGCAGCCCTCATATTCATCGGCATTATTCCAATAGAGAAGATTCGTGGTCCAGGTAATCGCATTGTTTCCCAGCCAATGCAGCCAATACGAAATAGAAAATCGCCGGGAATCGTCCGAAGGCTGCACCCTGACGCCGTTGGTAGCCTCAACCGTACCGGCTAAAATCGGGGCAATCATAGCCGCGTAATCATTCGGATCATATTCCAAATCCGCATCCTGCGGAATAAGAATATCGCCGGTCGCGGCTCGGAAACCGGTTTTCATCGCCCCGCCCTTGCCCAGATTCTTTTCATGAAAAATGCAACGGATGCCGGAAATACTTTTCAGAATTTCCCGGGTGCCGTCGCGAGATCCGTCATCCACCACGATAATTTCCTTTTCAACTTCGTCCAAATCTACCGCCTTGACCCGGCGGATAAGCTCTGCGATAGTATCTTTTTCATTATAAGCAGGAATAACGATTGATAATTTCATAGGCTGTGAATCCTCATGAGAATTCTATCAAAATTTCTTGATATATCAAAAAGAGTGTTTATCATCAGCACTGACGCCAAAGAGAGCGCCGGCTTCCAGGCGATGCGCCCCTGTAAGAATTCACTCAGTCCGTAGCCGGCAAAAACTGCAAAAAAAGGATAGGCCAGCATCCGGTACCGCGTTTCTACGATAATACCGACGATTGCCAGCGGCATCATCACCAGCATCGCAAGAAAATACTTCGCCAAAGTTTTTTCCCCGGCTTCCAAGGTTCTGATCTGCCAGACGCCCCAGAATCCGAAAATAAAAAGCACGACCGAATATGCTGCCGATGAAACGAGCGTAAGCGCCTCGCTCCAGCCGGAAAGATGGAACCAGAAACCGGTGGGCCGGGAAAAGCTGAAATAAATGGAAATCCGGTAAAAAGTGATTTTCAAAAATTCCAGAGGATTGTTTCGGATGAATTGCATCGCATCGGCGGTAGCCAGCTTATTGATCTGGAATCCGTCTAATCCCTTCGGATAACGGTCCAGAACCTCAAAATCCCCCTGCTCGCCCGTCGCTCCGGGATGATTGCCAGTCAGGAGATTGAATCCCGCGGCGGCATTCGTCGGGACAAAAGCTCCGTACACCTGATAATTCCTTATAATCCATGGCAGGAATAACGCAAAAATCGTGACCCCCAATATGAGAAGGTGTTTCCAGTTCCTGGACACCAGAAAATACGCGGTAATGGGAAACAATAGGAACAGCGCCGGCGTGCGCACAAGAGCCGCCGCCCCCACCGCCAGCCCCAACAATACCGTAGCGACTCCGGATTTTTCCGAAGCATTATAATATCGGCAGAATAAATAACTGGCTAAAATGATAAAGAATATTCCCGGAACTTCCGTCATCAGCATCCCCTGCATCGTGATCAGATCGGGGGAAAAACCGATAAGCGCGGCGGCGCTCATTCCAATCTGATAATTCCAATGCGACCGGAACATTTCCTTTGTAATTAAAAAAACCAGCAGTGCAGATAGCGCCATTAATAAAGCCTGGATGATCCAGACCGCCTCATGGTGATGGCCGAACACATAATAAATCAGCGCCAAGAATATTTCATATCCCGGGCCGACTCTGATAATCGAATTGTCGTCCGCAAGCGAAGTATCCAGTGTTTCCCGATAGCCATTTCCTGAAACGATATTCCAGGCGATATTGTCATAGGCTTTCGCATCAGCCGCCGGCGCAATCCGAAAATAAAATGAGTACGACAAGGAAACCAGAAAGACCACCGAAAGGAAAATGGCGAGGATTATTTTTTGATTTTTACTTAAGAAAATATCCATGCAATTATCTTATCAGCTCTTTTATCCCACGTATACTGGCTGACATCGTGCCGGGCATGCTGACTGAGCCGCCTCCGCAATCCCTCATCGTCCGCAAGAACGGAAATAGCCCGTGCCAAATCCTGCGCATCATCCGGCGTAAAAAAGAGCGCATTTTCTTCGGTCAGAATTTCCCGCAATGAC